>DAIQQT010000411.1:0-2315 GCA_036786685.1 Trichlorobacter sp. | reverse complement strand
CATAGTTGTTGATCACACCTGCCTCTCTGACAAACACCAATGCCCGAGCCTCCTCGCTGGAAAGCTCCATTTCCTTGAACCTTGCAAGCCACTCAATATCCCCGGGGCTCAAGAAGTGATGGAACAAGAATGTCGAAACAAAGGTGTCACGCCCCCTGTCCGACTCAAACAAAGGGGGAGTCAGCCCAGCGTCCTCCATCATGGTTCGCATTACACGGATACCGCTGCCTTTTGTCTCAGCGAATCTGGTCTCGTGCAGTACTGCTGCAATTTTGGGGTTTCTTGCCAGTGACCCGGGTTCACCAAGATGATCTTCCGGTTTAAGGGAATACCCGGGGTTTCTGATTTCAAGCCGGTTTGCGTAGCGAATGATCTGTATCGGACTGTGAACACGGTAGTTACGGTGCATGACAGCATTGACGATCGCTTCTCGAATGATTCTCAAGGGGATGATAGGGCGATCTTCCCGTTGTGCACTCTGCTCCGGCAAGGAGAAGGCTTTGGGGAGGTCGTCAAACACTGCCGCCTGCGCCCTACGGATGACATTGAAAAGCGAACCCCGCATATCAATACTGGCAAAACGCTCGTCAGGATCACTCACCCACTCCTTGCCAGGCACCCGGATATAGTCTACCCGCATCATGGGGAACAGGCGACGTAGAGCTATGTTAGAGCCGAACAGGAGCACACCAGCAACCGTTGGTTTCAGCGCACCATTTTCTTTTTTGAGACACCCCAGCGCCTGCAGTAGATCATTGTCATTCCAGAGCAACTCTTCCGCATCTGGGTTCGCTTCTGCACGAATACGCCGATATTCAGCGACAGCATCAGCATCGATGTCAGCAAGTTCGGCATCTTTGATGATGCCATAGTCAAAGGACTCACCACTGCGCCCTTGATAGAATACCTGCAGATCATCTTCTGTGCAGCGTTGATCGCTGGAGCCAATTCGCCGATATGCGCCACTCGGTAAGCCTTTTCTCAAAAAGTAGACCGGCTTATCCCCGGGTTGGGCTTCAGGAACTGAAATACCAATAACCAGCTTACCGTCGATCCGTTCCTGAGTGACATCAACCCTCACAGGAATATTGAACACGGTACGGCATTGTGTAACCAGATCATTGATCACCTTGTCAGGATCAGCGATACCCGCAATTTCATAGCTTGGGAAAAGCATCTGCTCTTCTTCAGCAACACCGAGCAAAATCACCCCGCCACCAAGGTCAGGCTCGTTTGAGAACGCGCACACTGTTTCAAGTACAGAATCCCCAAGCTCCTGCGCTGATTTGGCCTCAAGCTGTTCTTGCTCTCCTAATTCATGGAGGTTTGCCAGTAGTTCGCGTATGTTCATGAGGCAATATCTCCCTCTTCCGTATCCCAAAGCTCTCTGTAGAACTTGACATATAAGGCTGTACCTTCAGGGTCAAAGCCATAGTAATATCTGCAAAGGCGCTTAAAAAGCACGAGGCCTTCCGGATGGCAGGCAACGTCAAGCAATCTGTCCAATACATGCTGTATTTCCTGGCTGTCACGGCAATCGGAGCTGATCAAACCTGAAACAACCGGTGTGTACTGTTTGATTATTGTTACCTGAAGGGCCACAATTTCCCGGGCTGTATCAAACATAGCTTGCTGATCGCCCACGTTCACGCCTCCATGTTCAACAGCAACAGCCGTTTGGGCCTAACACGATTAGAAATGAATTTCAAAAGCACCTGTTTTTACTATCACTACTGTCCGGTAAATTATCATGCAACATAATATCCGCGTCTTGGACAAAATCTTTTCAGGATCGGTAGCACCATTTGCAGGCCAAGCTGTTCTCTGTTGCAGTCGGACAGGAGGCCGTCGTTTCTGTAGGCAGCCTCCAACGCATCCATGATCTCATCATCAGGGCCGTAACTGTCACCGTCGAGCGGGATGATGTAGAGTTGGCGGTCTTGACCAAGATACCAGTTGCCTTGCTCTATCTCTGGCAGATTGACGTATTGGCAAATTTGGTTATCAAACAGGCCGGGCATCGTCGTTTTTCAGCCGCTTAGGTATTTTCCCAAGGGAAACCGTTTCCTCTGCCCTGTACCTGATGTTGAATGTTGCTGATCCGCACTTACACTGCTTGCCCTGCGGGAGTTTGTAATGGCTGTGAGAAATCACTTTACCGCAGGCCGCACAAAATATCCGAATATCGAAGTCCAGCGGCTTATTGGTGTATGGTGAATCCGGCTGCAAGAAGTCGGGTTCTTTTTGCTTGTCACTGGATGATTCACCGTTCATTCCCTTGATTCTCATATACAACTCCTCTCTTTTTCACCGAC
>DAIQQT010000410.1:0-2326 GCA_036786685.1 Trichlorobacter sp. | reverse complement strand
CTACGTATGCCCTGAAATGGCTGGCCTCATGGAAGACGCCGGAGGAACGAAATACTTAAGTGCTCTCGAGCAGCAATTTTTCAAAATGTGCTCCATATGTGCTCCATGAAAAAAAGAAAGGGATCAGCTTTTCAGCTAATCCCTTGTTTTTATTGGCGTCCCCTGGCGGACGCACTTCGAACTTTGTAGTAAACTACCCTAAACTGGTTGGTTGACTATATAAACCGTGGACATACTTGCCTGTTGCGCTTATCTCGATTCGCTATATGCCTCTATTTTGGTTGATTATGTGCAGACAAAGGCCGTTTTGTCCAGATAATTGGATAAAATACTGTTGCATCTGGTCAATCTTAGTTTATTATCACTTAAAATGTCGAATAGACTGAATCTATAATGTTGAACAGAGGAGATTCAGATGATCAAATCACTACTGTCCGGTTAATAATTGAATAAGTTCAGCTGTTTATCGTCAGGGGCAACGGGATTTTGCTTGAGAGCCTCCGCAACCAGCGATAAAATGGGCTTTTTCTCGAACAAGTTGACCTCCAGAATCTGTAGAAAAGTGTAGAGCGAGCACGGAACCCCCAGCTTCTTTTTCGTGATCGCCACCAGCAGGTAAATGCACAAGGCAACCCATATCTGGCTCTTTACGGCATTGACCGACGTGCCGATGAACGACTTGATCCGCAGGTGCTGCTTGACCCACTTGAAGAACAGCTCCACCTGCCAGCGCTGCTTGTAAATCGCGGCCACGGTCGCTGCCGAGATTTCGAAGTTGTTCGTGAGAAACACAAGTCGTTTGTCCCGCTCTTTGTCAACATAGCTGACTCGGCGTAGCCGCTCCGGATAGCCCTTTTTCGACTTCTGCGTCACCAGGGTGATGATCTGGTCTGCCCGTACGCCCGCTTCCTTATCCTTCGGGTGGGAATACAGTCGTTTGCATTTCAGGTTATCCTTTGCCCGAACGACGAAGAATGCCCCCTGCTTGTGGATGTAGTAGAGGCGGGTAAAGTCCACATACCCTCTGTCCATCGTATAGATGGCATCCTTTGCAACCGGCAACTGATCCAGCATCCTGACGTCGTGAACCTTGCCGGTAGTAATGGTGACCCAGGTCGGGATGGGACCTCGCAGATCAATGAGCGTATGTATCTTGACCGCTGCCTTGGTCTTCCGGAACTCGGCCCACGGGAACAGAGAAAGACACAGGTCAATGGTAGTCGAGTCAAAGGCATAGAGCGGTTGCTTAAGTTCAACAGCGATGGTGTCATTCTGGTACAGCCGCTGCGCCATGCCGATCAGCACATGACCGAAGTCCTGGAAGATGCGCCAGTCCCTACGTTCGTTAGCATCGGCAAGGGTCGTGCGGGAGACATCACCACGGAAGCCGATGTGGTACAACTTCTCTTGGTGAGAGTTCAGACAGGTTTCGATATCCCGCAGACTCTCGCGTCCTGCCATCTGGGCGTAGGCCAGACAGAGGAACTGGTCGAAGGTTGAAAAGCTCTTGGCCCAGTATTCTCCACGGTAGCGCTGAACGCAGAGGTTGAATTCGCGTCGAGGCAGATACTGAAGCAGTTGCCGAAAGACGGTATGACCAGAGTTCATGGGCACCCTCCTGAGTTATCAGGAAGGAATCATCCCAATGGTATTGGACGAATTCAAATCGAAAAAAGAACAATTGACTCAAAGAGCATTTAAGTTAAGCATGTTACAAAGGTACAATCAAAATTTACCGGACAGTAGTGACTTGACCTGAAAGGCTGGAGAGGTGGTGTTGATTTCATCCAGAAACAGGGTGCCGTGATCAGCTGACTCCAGCAGCCCCTTCTTGTCTTTGTCGGCTCCGGTAAAGGCGCCGCGGGCATGGCCGAACAGTTCCGTTTCAAGCAGGGTTTCCGGAAGGGCGCCGCAGTTGATCGGCAGAAAGCGCTGGTCCCGGCGCTGGCTCAGGCGGTGAATCATTCGTGCTGCAAGCTCCTTGCCGGTGCCGGTTTCCCCCTGGATCAGGACGGTGGTGTCAAAGGGGGCTATTCTGGTGATCAGGGCCCTCAGTTCAGTCATCTGCCTGCTGCTGCCCAACAGTTCATCAGTCTGGCATCCTGCTACCTGCTGCCGCAGCTGCCGATTCTCTTCCTGCAGGCGCAACCGCACCAATGCACGCTGTACCACCAGCAACAGTTGATCCGGCTCAAACGGTTTCTGCAGATAGTCATAGGCTCCGTTTCTGATTGCCTGAACTGCCGATTCAACGGAGCCATATCCGGTTATGACCACCACCAGGCAGTCAGGGTTGGCCTGCAGTGCAACGGCCAGCAGTTCCATG
>DAIQQT010000042.1:0-12302 GCA_036786685.1 Trichlorobacter sp. | reverse complement strand
TTTAGGAGGTGGTACCGTGGCACACACTATTACTGATGATTGCACCAACTGCGCAGCATGTGAAGATTCTTGCCCTGTAAACGCAATTAGCGAGCAAAGCGGCAAGCGCGTTATCGACGCTGATACCTGCATCGACTGTGGCGCCTGTGTTGACTCCTGCCCTGTCAGCGCAATTCACGCCTAATTTTTCCCAGGCACCTAAAACAGAAAAAGGCCCGGACTCGTCCGGGCCTTTTTCTGTTTTAGTAATGCAAAATCAGCGGTAGTAGCGTTCTTTTTCGCTATAGATGCAACCACAATACTGCTGACGATACAACCCCAACTCTTTTGAGCGCCGGATGCCTTCCTGCCAGCCCGGCCTGAAATCCCGGTACAAAAACGGGATTCCCTGCTTTGCAGCGGCCTCTTCCGCCTTCTCCCGCATCAGGTCATGGTTCTGATAACGGCTGTAAAAGAGCGATGAGGTAAAGGCATCAAACCCGCCTTCCAGAGCCACAGCAGCAACGGCATCCAGGCGTGAGGCATAACAGTAGCCGCAACGTTTATCCGGCTCTGCAGCCACATTGGCAAGGAACTCCTCCAGATGATACTCATCCCGGACAAGCAGCAGCATCCCCTCCTGATCAGCCATCTGCTGTGCCGCATCACGCCGTTTGGTAAACTCCTGATAGGGATGAATGTTGTGATTATAGAAGAAGCCGGTAACGTCTATCCCCTCGCTACGCAATGCAGCGAGGGGATACAGGGCACAAGGGCCGCAACAGGTATGCAGCAGGACGCGCATCAGATCTTTTCCAGCAGGTGGCCCAGCTTGTCCCGTTTGGTCCTCAGATAACCTTTGTTTGAACAGGTGGGACTGGCTTCTATCTGCACCCGATCCACAATTTCAATGCCATACCCCTGCAGACCAACCAGTTTACGGGGGTTGTTGGTCAAGAGCCGGATTTTACGGAGCCCCAGAGCCACCAGAATCTGGGCGCCGACCCCGTAGTCACGCATATCAGCCTTGAACCCCAGCTGCTGATTGGCCTCCACCGTATCCATGCCCTGATCCTGCAGCTCGTAGGCCTTCAGCTTGTTAATCAGACCGATCCCCCGCCCTTCCTGACGCATGTAGAGGATAACCCCTCGTCCTTCCTTATCAATCGCCTCCATCGCCTTGTGCAGTTGATCACCGCAGTCACAACGCAGGGAGCCCATCACATCTCCGGTCAGGCACTCCGAATGTACCCGCACCAGTACCGATTCATCACCGGAGAGATCTCCTTTGATCAAGGCAATATGATCCAGCTTGTCCACATCATTTTCAAAGGCAACCACCCTCCAGTCACCACCGTAACGGGACGGCAGTTTGGCATCGGCAACAGGCCGCACCAGATGTTCATGTTTCAGACGGTAAGCAACCAGATCAGCCACAGTACAGATCTTCAAATTATGTTCTTTGGCAAACGTCCGCAGTTCAGGCATACGGGACATGCTGCCATCATCATTCATGATCTCACAGATAACACCTGCCGGAGTTAAACCAGCAAGGCGCGCCAGATCCACCGACCCTTCGGTCTGTCCGGTACGCACCAGTACCCCGCCCGGCTTGGCACGCAGTGGGAAGATATGGCCGGGGCTGACCAGATCTGCTGCAGACGCATTGGGAGCTACTGCGGTCAAAATGGTATGGGAACGGTCTGCCGCGGAAATGCCGGTGGTGACACCACGTTTTGCCTCAATTGAAACCGTAAAGGCTGTTTCAAAGGGGGAAGTATTATCCCTCACCATCGGCTTCAACCCCAGGGCATCGCACTTATCAGGCGTAAGGGTCAGGCAGATCAAACCACGCCCATACCTGGCCATAAAGTTGATCGCCTCCGGGGTAGCCATCTCGGCTGCCATGGTCAGATCACCTTCGTTTTCCCTGTCCTCATCATCCACCAGAATCACCATCTTGCCCTGACGGATATCCTCTATTGCCTCTTCAATTGTACATACACCCATTGCTGCGCTTTCCTCTCTCAGATAAAACCGTTCTGCATCAATTTCCCCATAGTAAGACCACCATTACCTGTATGGGGACCAACCAGACGGGCCACATATTTACCGATAACATCAGTTTCAATATTCACTTCTCTACCAGGCTTGACATCAGCAAGCGTAGTCTTTTCCAGTGTGTGGGGAATAATTGAGACCGTAAAACCACTATCAGAAACACTATTCACGGTCAGACTGATGCCGTCAATTGCCACCGATCCCTTTTCCACCAGCATCCGGGCCTGCTCACGGGGCAGACTGAACCCCAGAACAACCGCATTGCCCTGATTCAGACGAGTTTCCAGCCTCCCGACACAGTCAATATGCCCGGTAACCAGATGTCCATCCAGGCGCCCCCCAAGACGCAAGGCCCGCTCAAGATTAACCGGACTCCCCGCTTGAAAGGCTGCAAAAGTAGTCCGCGTCACCGTTTCCGGTGAAACATCAAAACTGTAGCGGTCCCCCTGCATCTCGATCACCGTCAGACAGGCGCCGTTCACGGCAATTGAATCACCGATACGGATTTCACCCGCTGGCAGAGGCGCAGCAACCTGCAGTATGGCACGCTCACCTCCGCGACGCAGGGCAACTACACGTCCGGTACACTCGATCAGGCCGGTGAACATAGCCCCACCGGTCTGGCATAGACCACCACATCAGGGCCGGACATGCCAACCCGTTGTACTTCCAGCTGAATAGCCTGATCCATAGTACTGATCCCTTGTATGGCAAAGGGAGCGAAACCGTTCCCCACAACCTTTGGAGCATAGAAAAAGATACATTCATCAATTAACTTACGTTGTAACAGATCACCAGCCAGACGACTGCCCCCCTCCACCAGGATGCTCTGCACCCCCCTGACCGCCAGCTTGCGCAGCAGATCCGTCATTTCGACCCTACCGTCATATTCACGACAGACCAGTATTTCAGCCCCCTGCAGCTGGTAGCGTTGATGGAACTCAGGATTGGTTTCACAGGTAGCGATAATGGTTTTACTGGCATCGGTGCCATTCAAAACATGCACGCTTTCAGGGGTACGCAAACGGGTATCTACAATCACCCGCAACGGATCCCGCCCCTTGACATGGCGGACGGTCAGTTGCGGATTATCGACAATCACCGTGTCCACACCAACCATCACCGCATCACAGTGGGACCGCAGACGATGCACAAAGCGTCGGGATTCTTCACCGGTGACCCAGCGGGAATGCCCGGTGACGGTGGCAATATTGCCATCCAGTGTCATGGCTGACTTGTAAATCAGGTACGGCATTCCGGTGGTAACCGCTTTAATAAAGCCTTTGTTCAAGGCCTGACACTGTTCTTCCAGCAGTCCCACCTCAACCCGGATACCAGCCTGGCGGAGCTTCTGCAATCCGTTGCCAGCCACCTGCAGGAAGGGATCAATCATACCGGCCACCACCCGCCGCACCCCTGCAGCGATCAGTGCATCGCAACAGGGAGGGGTCTTACCGTGGTGACAACAAGGTTCAAGTGTCACATAGACATCAGCACCTTTGGCTGCTGCACCGGCCATGGCCAGGGCATGCACCTCGGCATGGGGGGTACCGGCCTTTTTATGCCAGCCCTCCCCCACAATCGCCCCTTCACGCACAATCACACAACCCACTGCCGGATTGGGGGCCGTCTTTCCCAATCCTTTTCGAGCCAGGGAAAGCGCCCGCTTCATGTATGCAATGTCTGCTTTTGACACGCAACCCCCTACTTTTTCAGCAGGTCCTGCAGTTCAACCATGAATTCGTTGATATCCTTAAAAGAGCGATAGACCGAGGCAAAGCGGACATAGGCCACCTGGTCAACGGCATGCAACTCGTTCATAATCCATTCACCGATCAGCGACGCCTGTATCTCACGCTCACCACACTCCTGCAGCCGGGTTTCCAGCCGATCCGTCATCCGCTCAATATCCTCAACCGACACAGGACGTTTTTCACAGGCCTTCTTGATACCTGAAATCACCTTCAGCCGATCAAAGTGTTCCCGCCGCCCATCTTTCTTACAGACCAACGGCAGCATCTCCTCCACCCGCTCATAGGTGGTAAACCTCTTGGCGCACTCCTCACACTCACGGCGGCGCCTGATAACCGCTCCGCCTTTATCAGGCCGGGAATCGACGACTTTACTGTCAGGATGACCGCAGAACGGACACTTCATGGGGTTTCTCCTTCTGGTGCGCCACGCTCAAAATGGACCACCTCAATCCCGCTTTCTTCCACCATTTCACGGGCAAGCTCATCAGCATACCCCTCGGCATACACGATCCGCTTGATACCGGCATTAATCAGCATCTTGGTACAGATAATACAGGGCATGGTGGTGCAGTACAGGGTAGATCCATCAATATTGACGCCATGCCGGGCTGCCTGAATAATGGCATTCTGCTCGGCATGCAGTCCCCGACACAGCTCATGGCGCTCACCAGAGGGCACCTTCAGTCGCTCCCGCAGGCAACCGGTTTCCTCACAGTGACGTATACCGGAGGGGGTCCCGTTGTAACCGGTAGCCAGGATATTACGATCCTTAACCAGTAAGGCCCCAACCTGACGCCGCAGGCAGGTTGAGCGGGTTGCCACTAACAGGGTAATATCAATAAAATACTGGTCCCAGGTCGGACGGGCCATAGCAGCTCCTGCTTGCAAAATCTTTTTACCACGTTATCCTATAAACCATACTTGTATGCAGGTCAATAACGGGGGAACCATGCAGGCCAGGATACTGATTGTAGATGACGAAATTCAGATCACCCGCCTGATCAGTACGGTCCTTGGCAGTGATGGACACCAGACTGACGTAGCCCACACCTGCCATGACGCGCTCACCCTGATCGGCCAGCAGCCCTATGATGTCATCTTCATTGATGTCAGGCTTGATAAAAAACTGGGGGGCCTGGCACTGCTCAAGACCGCCACAACACTCTCCCCCACCAGTCGCGTCATCATGATGACCGGCTACCCGGATGTTGCCACCGCGACTGAATCGATCCGTTACGGTGCCTTTGATTATCTCTGCAAACCATTTGACAGCCTGCAAATCTGCAGCATTACCCGCCATGCCATTGAAAACCGGAAACTGCAGCTTGAGCGTGAACAGTTCCGCGCCAACCTTGAAGCGATCAACCGCAGCATCAGTGACGCTATTATCATGGTGGATCAGCACCTTCAGTTACAGCACCTGAACGATGCCGCCCTGCAGTGCGGCTATAGTGCTGATCAGCTGGGTCAGGCCATTGACCAGCTAAGCACCGGCTGCAACGGAAGTTGCCGCATGGCCCTGGCTGAAACCGTCAGAACCGGCCAACGACAGGAACTGAAACGGATAGAATGCCGTGGCAACGGCAGCCGAACCCGGATTGTCAGTGTTATCGCCACCCCCACCACCAGTGACGATGGAGACCGCACCGGCGCTGTAGCGGTCATACGAGACGAGACCGAGCTGGATGCCCTGGAGCGACAGTTGCAGCAACGCAGCCGCTTTCATACCATCATTGGCCGCGCACCGGTTATGCAGCAGCTCTTCACCCGCATTGAGGCATTGGCAGATGTCACCAGTACCGTTCTGATCTGTGGTGAAAGCGGCACCGGCAAAGAGCTGGTGGCTCAGGCGCTGCATGAGTGCGGTGCCCGCAAGCATAAGCCGTTTATCAAACTCAACTGTTCTGCGTTACCGGAAGGATTGCTGGAAAGTGAACTGTTCGGCCATGTCCGCGGCGCATTTACCGGCGCCATCAAAGACAAGATGGGCCGCTTCCAGAAGGCCCATGGCGGCACCATCTTTCTGGATGAGATCGGTGACATCTCCCCTGCCCTGCAGATCCGGCTGCTAAGGGTACTGCAGGAGCGGGAGATTGAACGGGTTGGTGACACAACCCCGATCAAAATTGATGTCCGGGTGATTGCCGCTACCCACCGTAATCTACAAGAGAAAGTCCGCCGAGGTGAGTTTCGCCAGGACCTCTACTACCGCCTGAATGTGGTACGCCTTGATGTACCTCCACTGAGAAACCGGCTGAAAGACCTGCCCCTGCTGGTTGAACATTTTCTGCAGCAATTTTCACACAAATTCAGCCGCACCTGCAGCAGCCTTTCTGAAGATGTTCTGGCTGCCTTACGCAGCCATTCCTGGCCCGGCAATATCCGTGAACTGGAACACCTGATCGAGCATGCCTGCATCCTCAGCCACAGCTCAATCATCACTTCAGATGACCTGCCGACTGAATTTTTCAGCACCATTGGCCGCCGGACCGAGACCAGCCCCCCTCAACAACCCCGTCCAGCAGTTGATCTGCAGGAAGCTTTGCGGCGCACACAGGGCAACCGTACAGAAGCCGCAAAACTACTGGGCATCAGTCGCCGGACGTTTTACCGCTGGCTTGAGCAGCAACCAGACCAGTGACACAATTCAGACGTGTCACAACTGTGCCATGGCACACTTTTATGACACACCAAAGATCAAGCACCCTCTCCAACCAAAATAAAATACAAATATTTCCAGCATATTAAAAGTAGACATCAACACCCCAGGCCACTGGCACATATGGTGCATTTATTTACATCAACAAGCAGTCCCACTTTCCCTGTTGTGCCAGAAAGACACCCCATGGAAGAAGCATCACTCACCGCCAACAACCTCCTGCCATCCCCCAAAGCCAGCATTCTGTTGGTTGATGATGAGCCAATGGTGCTGAAGATGCTGCAGACTTTTCTGGACACGCAGGGATATCAGGTAATCTGCGCCCCTGGTGGCCATGAAGCCCTGGCAATCATTGAACAGCAAGGCCACGGGATTGACCTATTGATTACCGACATCCGTATGCCGGACATGAACGGTATCCGCTTGCTGGAAGCGGCCCGCCAGCTGCTGCCGGGTCTGCCGGTACTCCTTATGACCGGTTACACAGATTTTGATCTGGTGGTTGAGGGGTTAAAGCAGCACGCCTTTGACCTGCTCTTTAAACCCATTGATTTTGATCAGCTTACCTGGTGCATCTCCAAGGCGCTGGCCTTCCTGATGACCCAGCGCCTGGAACAGCAATATCGCGCGCGGCTTGAAGAACAGGTGGCCAAACAGACCAAACAGCTCTGTGATCAGCTGGAAGTCCTGCAGGAGGCGCAACGCAAGGCCGCTCAGGTTGATGAATTAAAGCGCGGATTTTTAAGTCTGATCAGCCACGAATTCCGCACTCCCCTGAATGGCATTGCAGGAGCGGTTCAGCTGTTGGAAGATCAGGGCATACAAGTACCACAGACAGAGTATCTGGCACTGCTCAAGGCATCCACCCAACGGATGACCACACTGGTCAACAACCTGCTAACCCTTGCAGAGGCCCGTTCAGCAAAGCATTCAACAGGCATCATCATAAACAGCCCCTGCATGGCATTGGAGGCACTTGCCACCCGTTATCAGACTATGGCCGATGACGCAGGGATTCAGCTTAACACCAGCTGTAGCCAACCGGCTTCCCTGACCCTTCAAGGTCCGTGGGATGCACTGCATATTATTGCCGGATGTCTGCTGGATAACGCCATTAAATTTACCGGCAGAGGCGGCACGGTCAGCTGTTGTCTCTGGGCTGAACCCGACGAAATAGACCAGCAGGAAACCCTGGTCTGTGTACAGGTAAGCGACAACGGCAAAGGCATACCAATTGCCTGTCAGGAAGTTATCTTCCAGCCGTTTACCCAGCTGGAGCACTACCTGACCCGCCGCAGCGAAGGCAGCGGCATTGGTCTGGCCATAGTCCGTTCCATCTGCGACAAGCTGGGGGGCAGATTAACCCTGGAAAGCAGCCCGGACCAGGGCAGCAGCTTCACCTGCTGCCTCCCCTTCAAACAGTCAACGGTACCGATCCCATGAAAATTCTCGCCATTGATGATTCAAACGTCAACCTGCTGGTCATGAAAGGCACCCTGGAAAAGCACCTGAGCGATGCCCGGCTGGAAACTGCCGCTTCAGGCCAGGAAGGACTTGAACTGGCACGCAGCTGGCACCCGGACACCATCCTGCTTGACCTGCAGATGCCCGACATGGACGGCTATGAGACCATCCGGCGCCTGAAACAAAATCCGGCCACCGCCTACATCCCGGTTATTGTCATCACGGCTGCTGATGTTGATTCAAAAGACCGGGTCAAAGCCCTTGATCTGGGTGCCGACGCCTTTCTGCAAAAGCCGATCTCAAGCCATGAACTGGTGGCCCATATCAAGGTCATGCTGCGGATCAAAAAGGCCGAAGAACGGCTGCGCCACTCGCAGAAACTGGAAGCGATCGGCATACTGGCCGGCGGGGTGGCCCATGATTTCAACAACATCCTGACCGTCATCAGGGGCTACAGCACCATGTTGCTGATGCAGACTCCACCGGAAGATCCCAACCATGAAAGTCTGCAGATGATTGTGGATGCGGCAAAACGGGCCACCAGCCTGACCCAGAGCCTGCTGACCTTCAGCCGCAAACAGGAAGCAACCCCGTCAAAGGCGGAGCTCTGTACCCTGGTTTCCAGCTTTGAGAAGTTTCTGAGAAGGATCATCGGAGACAACATTACCCTCAATTTTGTCTGCGACCAGAACACCAGCCATGCCAGCGTAGACCGCAGCATGATTGAACAGATGCTGATGAATCTGGCCATTAATGCCCGTGATGCCATGCCCGATGGCGGCCAGCTGACCATTGCCACAGCCCATATCCTGCTTGACAGCAAATCAGCGTCAGCGCTTGAACTCTCACCAGGCACCTACATCCATCTGACCGTGTCAGACACCGGGTGTGGTATCCCCAGAGAACTGCTTCCAAAGATATTTGATCCGTTTTTCACCACTAAAGAGGTCGGTAAGGGGAGTGGACTGGGACTATCCATGGTATATGGCATTGTCAAACAGCACTGTGGCACCATCAGTGTTGAAAGTGCACCTGGCAGCGGAACCACGTTTTCCATCTACCTGCCAGCCAATGAAACATCTGAAACCGTGCAGGAAAGCCAGTAAATCGGCATTACGGACCACAGATAAAAAAACAGGCAACCTGACGTGACAATCAACCAAGCGGTGCTATACTTCACCCATTAACTCAGATAGCCGTACTAACCGTTGTCAAAGGAGAACAGAAACAGATGAAACGCCTTACACTGCTCAACACCCTGCTGTTTGTGCTGGTTTGTATCGGCTGCGCTGCTGCAGCAACCAGTACGCCGCCACTACCCAAATATCAGGGTTGGACAAAGAGTGTCCGCAAGGTGGTGACGGACAAGAAATCACTTTTCTACGGTATCCACTATATCTATGCCGACCCCAAGGCGATCAAGGGCTACCAGGCCGGCAACAAATTCCCCGAAGGCAGCCGGATTGTGGTTGAGCACTTCAACATCAAAGGGGACAACAGCAGCATTGACGGCCCGAAAAACATGGTGGTGCTGATGAAAAAGGACAAAACCAGGAAAGCCACGGGGGGCTGGCTGTATGCCGGTTATACGGCAGAGGGGAAACCCAGTCGCCTTGATCCGGTTAAAAACTGTTTTGAATGCCACCAGAAGGAAGTTGCCGGACGTGACTACATCTTTTCCGGCATTGCAGACTTCAAGTAAAGGAGTCCCACCGTGAAATGTCTGATTGTTGAAGATGACTTCATCTCCCGCCGGATTCTCAGGGAACTGTTGGGGGCTTACTTTGACTGCGAGATTGCCGTTGATGGTGAAGAAGCGGTAACCGCCTTCAGGATGGCCCATGATGCCAAGACCCCCTATGACCTGATCTGCATGGACATCATGATGCCCAAGATGGATGGCCGGGAGGCGTTACGCCTGGTGCGGAAGCTCGAAAAAGAGCTTGAAGTACCGCCTAACCTGGAGGTCAAGGTTGTCATGACCACGGCACTTGATGATCCCAAGACGGTCTTTGACTCATTTTACCAGGATGGTGCCACCGCCTATCTGGTCAAGCCGATCAGCAAACAGAAACTGCTCAGGGAACTCCGCGCCCTGGGCCTGATTCAGTAGAACTCCGCCGGAGAAAGGAATCTGGTCCATGCCCTCCCCTCTCTGCAATCAGGTCGTACAATGGAGCAGCAGTCTGACTCCCACCATACAGATTCTGCAACGACTGGCCGGCAGCACAGAAGATCAGTTTCTGGAGCTGGGCGGAAAACTGCAGGACTTTGCCATCCGCTCCTCAAGGATTTCAACGGTCTCCAGCGAGCTGGTGGAACTGGTTGCCGGTTCCGAGAGCAGTCAGCTGACCGAACGGCTGCGTCACCTGTTCAGTGACATGAACGGCTACCTGGAGCAGGTTAACACCCAGGGCACCCGAAGTTGCAGCACCCTGGAGCAGATCATGATCCAGCTTGACAAGGTCATACAACCCCTGGAAGGGTTTCAGAAGATGGACAAAGCATTGCGGATGCTCTCCATCTCCACCAAGATTGAATCTGCCAGACTGGGAGAACTGGGAGCCGGTTTTACCACCCTGGCCATGGATGTTGAAAAGCTCTCCCAGACCGTCAGTGAGAAATCTGCCGGCATCATGGTCCAGCGTCAGGCCCTGGCGCAGTTGATCAGCAACAACCTGCAGATGGTACGCACCACAGAAGAACACCAGTACACCGATGCTCACAAGATCCTGACCGCTGTCGGCAACAACCTTGAGACCCTGTCTGGCTTGAACACCACCTGCTCTGCCACCGGCAATCAGGTTGCCCTGATATCAGAACAGATCGCTTCTGATATCGGTGCGGTGGTGGCATCCATGCAGTTTCACGACATCACCCGCCAGCAGATCGAGCATGTGATTGAGGCGCTTGAGAAACTAATGCAACATACCTGCAGTCACGCAACTCCCAACGACGACACCTGTCCGGCCGTGGTTGCGGAAATCGGGGATATCTGTGAACTGCAAACCGCACAGACCAGGCATGCCGCAGACCAGCTGAGCAAGGCCACAAACACCATCCTGGACAGCCTGCGGGACATTGGAGCAAAGCAGACCCAGATCAGTATGGAATTACAGCAGGCATTGATGGGCAATTCAGGTTCAGCCGAGACCTCCCTTCTGGACACCATGGAAAAGGAGATGCATGAAGTCACCCTGATCCTGCAAAACTGCGAAAAGGCCGATCATGAACTGGCTGCTGCCATGCAGAAGGTAACCGGCACCATGGCTGAAATCGGCGGATTTGTCAGTGATATCGAAGCGGTTGGTTCTGAAATCGACCTGATCGCCTTAAATGCCCAGATCAAAGCTGCCCACACCGGCCCCCAGGGGGCAGCTCTGGGGGTGCTGGCTGAGGCGATCAAGCGGCTTTCTCTGGAGGCGGTTGTCCAGACAGAGGCGGTCTCAAGTACACTGCAGGCCATTAACGGCATCACCGCCAGCATGGCAGATCAGAATTTTCTGGAGGCCGGTGACAGTGCACAACAGGTAAGCGAGATGGAGCAGGAGGCCCAACAGATTATCTCCTCTCTGTCCGTCATCAACCGTTCGCTGCTGCAGCAGCTTTCAACACTGGCACGTACGGCTGAGTCGCTTTCAGACGAAATCAACCTGATCACATCCAGTATTCATGTGCATGAAGAGATCCAGCAGCAGACGGAACAGGCAGTGCAGGCCCTTGAACAGATCTATACGGAGGCACGGGCGCAAGTGCCTGCTTCAAGCGAATTCAGAGACAACCTGCGGCACATGGAACAACGCTACACCATGGAAAGTGAACGGATGATCCACGAAATGATGGCTGCCCGTCACGGCGTCAAGCTCTCCCTGCAGAAACAGCAGGAAAGCAGCTCCAGCGACTCCGAATACGGAGACAATGTTGATCTATTCTAGGGCCGGGGAGACACCATGTCTGATCTAACGCTTACCCACAACATCAGTAGTGACGGCAGCACCCTGAAGATCAGTGTGACAGGCAGACTGGCCATTGACACCGCCCCTGCCCTGCACAGTCTGCTGCTTGAACAGAGTGGCCCGGTTGCCAACATCCAGATGGATGTCTCTGCGGTTGATGAAATTGACCTTGCCGGTGTGCAGCTGATCTGTTCCGCCTGCCGGACCGCGCTTGATGCGCAGAAACGTTTCAATTTTGCAGGCTGCATGGCCCCTGACGTAAAAAAAGCTATCGACACCGTTGGGCTGCAGCGCCAGACCACCTGCAAGCACAACGCCGATTTACCCTGTATCTGGTGTGGAGGACTCAACTGACATGGCAAAACTGATTATGACCGCTGATGATTCAGCAAGTGTACGGCAGATGGTAAGCTTTACCCTCAAGCAGGC
>DAIQQT010000041.1:0-12432 GCA_036786685.1 Trichlorobacter sp. | reverse complement strand
AATGGAGAGACTGCATCCCATACCGGAAAGGGCCTGCAACAATTGCTGATTTTCTGCAGCATTGCGCATCAGGATACTCTCGGTCAGTTCCAGTTCAAGCCAGCTTGCGCCAAGTCCGGTCTCCAGCAGGATTGACGCCACCACCTGATCAAGTTTGGTCCGAAACTGCTTGCCCGACAGGTTGACCGCCATGCGAACCGGCGACAACCCGGCATTCTGCCAGGCCTTGGCCTGGCGACAGGCGGTACGGAGGACCCATTCTCCAATGGAAAGGATCAGACCGGTTTCTTCTGCCAGGGGGATAAACTTTTCCGGCGAAATCATGCCCAGTTCAGGATGACGCCAGCGTAGCAACGCCTCAAATCCGATAATGGTCCGCTCCACCACATCCACCTGGGCCTGATAGAACAGCTCAAACTCGTCCCGTTCCAATGCCCGGCGCAACGAACTTTCCAGCACCATCCGTTCCATCACCTTGACATTCAGGTCGCTGGAAAAAAACTGGAAGTTGTTGCGGTCCATATCCTTGGCCTGATACATGGCCAGATCAGCATGCTTCAGCAGGGTCTGGACATCGGCCCCATCGGTGGGATAGACCGCCACCCCGATGCTGGTGGTCAGGTACAGCTCCTGTTCTTCAATCACGAACGGCTCGGAAATAATAGCCAGAATCTTACTTGCGGCACTGCTGACACCATCTTCATCAGCGACAATACTCAGGATGATAACAAACTCATCACCGCCGACCCTGGCCAGGGTATCACTTTCCCGCACGCAGACCCGCAGCCGTTCGGCAACTGTCCGTAACAGCTGATCGCCTGCCTTATGGCCCAGGGACTCATTCACCCCTTTAAAACGGTCCAGGTCCAGAAACAGGACCCCGACACTGCCTTGCATCCGCGCTGATTGCACAATGGCCTGCTGCAGACGGTCATGTAGCAGGTTACGGTTGGGCAGGCCGGTCAGTGAATCATAATTGGCAAGGTGGTGGATCTCCTGTTCTGCCCTGGTCCGATCCGTGACATCCAGCAATGTCCCCACCAACAGCACTGCGCGACCATCATGATCGTATTCAAGCTCTGCCTGACTGGCCACTACAATCTCATTTCCGTTACAGGTGGCAATCCGGTAGGTCATATCAAGACTCCGACCGGATTCAATAGTCGCACCAAGGGCTTTTCTGACAACCGGAATATCTGATGGATTTATCTGGCGATAGAGCCATTCAAGAGAGGCCTG
Organism: Trichlorobacter sp.; assembly: GCA_036786685.1. Taxonomy (GTDB): domain Bacteria; phylum Desulfobacterota; class Desulfuromonadia; order Geobacterales; family Pseudopelobacteraceae; genus Trichlorobacter. The sequence continues at coordinate 11,193 of DAIQQT010000041.1, read as the reverse complement.
CGGGGCAGTGGCAACATCATACCCCAGGATGGAAAACAGCTCTGGAGAGAAGTAAAGCTCATTGGTTTGCAGATTCCACTCCCAGCTACCGATCCGGGCGATCCGCTGGGCACGGGAGAGACGCAGTTTACTCTGTTGCAGGGCGTCTTCAGCCAGCTGCAGACGCTGTTTGACAGCTGCCTCCTCAAGGGTACGGGAGACCACCACCGGCAACCGGTCCAGCAGGGCAGTGTCCTTGACAATAAAATCACTGGCCCCCTGCTTGATCATCTGCACAGCCAGGTTTGAATCGTCACGTCCCGTGACCACAACAAAGGGAATCCGGCAGCCCTGGGCATGCATGGCAGCAATAAACGCCTCACCGGTCATGTCGGGCAGGGTATAGTCCAGCAGCAGCAGACTGGCCGGATGGCTGGCAAGCCAGGCCAGGGCAGCAGCTCCACTGGATGCCGTATGACACCGGTATCCCTCTTCACGCAGGGTACCTGCAACCAGTTCGCCAAACGGGAGATTATCCTCAACAACCAGAACAATAGCGCTGGTTATGTGACCGTCTGAATCAGGCATTATCTCTCTTTTTCAGGCACCAGCCATCCTTGTTAACCTGCGGAGTACGGGCTATGGCCAGAGAGTCTGGCGGCACATCCTGCGTAACGGTAGTTCCGGCAGCGATCAGGGCATTGGCCCCGACGGTCACCGGCGCCACCAGTTGCACATCACTGCCAACAAATACCCCATCACCAATCACGGTCCTGTGCTTGCGCTTACCATCATAATTGCAGGTGATGGTACCGCAACCGATGTTCACATCCCTACCCACCTCGGCATCCCCCAGATAGGTCAGGTGAGAGGCCTTTGAGCCGACTCCCATCACCACCTTTTTGGTTTCCACAAAGTTACCGATCTTGACCTGGGCCTGCAGCACCGTTCCGGGCCGCAGATGGGCCATCGGACCGATGGCAACATCCTCGGAGACCCGCGATTCAGCCAACACGCTGCCTGCCTTGAGGTGTACCCGGTCACCGATGCTGCAATCAATGACCTGGACATTGCTCTCCAGCTCGCAACCGCTGCCGATGGTGGTTCTGCCGCGCAGGACACAACCGGGCCAGATAATGGTATCGTTACTCACCTGCACCCCGGCATCAATATAGGTCTGATCAGGGTCAACCAGGGTTACCCCGGACAGCATCAGCTGCAGGTTGATCCGCTGCCGTAATATTCTGGCAGCATGTGCCAACTGCACCCGATCATTGACCCCCATGATCTCATCAGCATCATCGGCGACAACCGCTGTACAACCGGCATGTTCTGCCACGGCAATCCCCACCAGGTCTGTCAGATAGTATTCGTTCTGGGCATTCTCGCTGCCCAGACGCCCGATATGGGCCCGCAGGAAGGCCAGATCCATACAGTAGATCCCGCTATTCACCTCATCAATTGCCTGTTCTTCTGGGCTGGCATCCTTCTGTTCAACAATCCGCCGCACGCGCCCTTCACTGTCCCTGACAATCCTGCCATAGCCAAACGGCCTGTCCAGCCTGGCAGTCAGCACCGTGACTGCAGCGCCGGAGACAGCATGTTCAGCAGCCAGACGCTGCAACGTTGCTCCGGTCAGCAACGGTGTATCACCACAAAGAATCAGGACTGATCCTGTCAGCCCATCCAACTGCGGCAGGCCACAGGAAACCGCATGACCGGTCCCCAGCTGTTCTTCCTGCAATGCAATCCGTATCCCGGCATTCTGTGGGAAAAGCTGCTGCACCTGGTCTGCCTGATGACCGGTAACTATCACGATCTGGCCAGCTCCGGCCTCCCGTGCGGCGGCCAACGGCCAGCCCAGCATCGGCCTGCCGGCCAGCTCATGCAACACCTTGACCAGACCTGACTTCATACGGGTTCCCTTGCCTGCTGCAAGTATCAAAGCGGCATTGACTGACATAGATGCACTCCAGGATGAGGTTTATCTATTGTTTTATAGCCGCCAGTACTGGCAGCGTCAAGGTCTTATCGGCATAATTACTTTACAGCACTGGCATTTGTCCCTATAGTTTTCGGACTTACAATCACCGTTTGTACGAAGAGAATTATGGGAATCGCCGAAGACCTGCTCATACTTGAAACCCGCCTGAAAGAGCTGATCACCAGCTATGAGCAGTACTTTATCGGACTGGAAAAGCGGGAACCGCTGAAACTGGCTGACGAAGTAGACAAGCTGGTCCGCCGTTATGCCGGTACCCCGATCAACAACACGATGTACAAACATCGCTACAACAATCTGGTGGCACGACTCAACACCTACCGCCAGCAGTGGACCCGGATTCTGCGTGAAATTGAAGAGGGCCGTTACTCCCGTGACCGTTTCAAGGCGGCATTGCACAAATCTGCCCCCCCTGCCAAATCGTCCCCCAAGACCGATGAGCCCAACCAGCAAACAAAAGAGCTTGAGCGGGTCTACGCTGAGCTGGTTGAAGCCCGCCGCAGTTGCCACCTGCCGATTGACGGCATGAGTCGCGAACAGCTGGCAGCAACCCTTGAGAAACAGCGGCCGCTGCTTTCCCAGAAACTGGGGACCAGTGACATTCAGTTCCGGGTTGTGGTTGAGGGAGGCAAACCCAAGATCAAGGCCGGTACAAAACACAAAAACTCACACGAATAAGCCGGACTCATCATTATCATGTCCTCACAAAGCGCATTTTCCCCGTATATTTCGACTCTCACACAACTGACTGAGTTGCTCCAGCAAGGTCTGGAGCAGGCAACACTCTGTGGCCTGACCGGTTCAAGTCCTGCCCTGGCTGTTGCAGAGCTGTCCCGGCTGCTTACACGCCAGATCGTTGTCATAACCGCGGACCAAACCGCTGCCGATGAACTGACTCGCGAGCTTCTGTTTTTTAACACCATCAATGTCAGCCCTTTTCCTGCCTGGGATGTCAGCCCTTTTGAAGCAGCCTCCCCCCACCCCGACATCAGTGGTGCCCGCCTGGAGACGCTGCAGCGTCTGCTGCAGGGCACTTCCTGCACCGTAGTCATGCCGGTGGCAGCCCTTGCGCAGCGCGTCATCCCCCGATACTCTCTGGACATGGTATCCTGCTCCCTCAAGCCTGGTGATGAACCGGACCGTGACGCCCTGCTGGAGCGTCTGGTCCAGATGGGATACAGCAACTGCCCTCTGGTTGAAGAGCGGGGCAGCTTTGCCGTACGGGGGGGCATTCTTGACATTTTCCCCCCCAGCTTGTCCCGACCGGTGCGGATTGAATTTTTTGGTGATACCGTAGAGACCCTGCGCAGTTTCGATCCGCTGAACCAGCGCTCACTGGAACCACTCGCCAGCCTGAATCTGCTGCCATCGCGGGAACTGGTCCTTTCTCCGGCATCGCTCCAGGAATTTATTCCACGCCTCAAGGCACGGGCAGATCAACTGGATATTCCAGCTGACCGCCGTCGTCAGCTGGTAACAGAGCTGCAGGGAACCGGTTATCCTCCTGGCGTTGAGTTTCTCCTGCCGCTTTTTTATCCCGCGCTGGAGCAGTTTACCTCCTACCTCAACAATCCTGTGCTGGTACTTTTGGAGCCAGACCTGATCCACCAGGCAATCCAGCAGCACCAGCTGGAGGTTACGAATGGCGCAGACAAGGCAGTGTCTGAAGAACGGCTGCACCCGGAAGCAGCTCAGCTTTATCTGACAACGGAAGAACTGCAGCAGCTCCTTGACCAGTACCAGCAGGTTGCCTGCAGACAGCTGGCGGTCAGCGGGGAAACGGGAACCAGCCTGTTCCAAACCAGGTCCGAAGACAACACCGACCTGCGGATCAGTATAGCCCGGAATCAGCAGCACCTGCTCGGCCCCCTGGTGGAGCGTCTGAAACAATGGCGAGCCAACAACTGGCGAACCATAGTGGCTTGCCATCAGATCAGTCAGGCAGAGCGACTGCAGGAACTGCTTACCCCCTACGGCATCAGCTGCGCCCTGCATGAAGCTGAGCCATTCGACTCTGAGGCGCCAGCCGTCAACACCGATCTGCTGTTGACCGTCGCTGACCTGTCACGGGGCTTCAGGCTGCCGGATGCAAAACTGGCGGTGATTGCCGAGGAGGAGCTGTTTGGCAAACGGACCCGACGTAAAACCGGTGTCACCGCCCTGCGCACCAAGCAGATACTGGCTTCGCTGGCAGAACTGAAGCCGGGCGATGCCATGGTGCATGTTGATCACGGCATCGGCATCTACCGTGGCCTGCAGCACCTGAAGACCGGCGCGGTGGAAGGTGACTTTCTACTATTGGAGTACGCCGGCAACGACAAGCTCTATCTGCCGATCGATCGGCTGGGGCTGGTACAACGCTATGCAGGGGGCGAAGGGGCCACACCATCGCCAGCCAAGCTGGGCGGACCGGGCTGGGAAAAGACCCGCAGCAAGGCGCGAAAGAATATTGAAGAGCTGGCCGCTGAACTGCTGGAGGTCTATGCCAAACGTCAGGCCAGCCAGGGCTACAGCTTTTCACCCCCGGACGAGCTGTTCCGGGAATTTGAGGCAACCTTCCCCTGGGAAGAGACCCCGGACCAGCTTTCTGCCATTCAGGATGTGCTGGGAGATATGCAGCACTCCCGCCCGATGGATCGCCTGGTGTGCGGCGATGTCGGCTACGGTAAGACGTAAGTGGCGCTACGGGCTGCCTTCAAGGCGGTGCTGGATGGCAAACAGGTGGCGCTGCTGGTTCCCACCACTATCCTGGCATCGCAACATTTTGAGACCTTCAGCAACCGGCTGAAAGAGTATCCGGTTTCCATTGAGATGCTTTCCCGCTTCCGCACCGCCAAGGAGCAGAAAGAGTCGCTGGAGCGGCTGAAGAACGGCAAGCTGGATATCATCATCGGCACCCATCGACTGCTGCAGAAAGATGTGGCCTTCAAGGATCTGGGGCTGCTGATTGTGGATGAGGAACAGCGCTTTGGGGTCAAGGACAAGGAGCGGCTCAAGTCCTATCGGGCCAGTGTGGATATCATGACCCTGACCGCCACGCCGATCCCCCGCACGCTGCACCTTTCCATGCTGGGTATCCGCGATCTTTCCATTATCGATACCCCACCGGTGGACCGTCAGGCAATCAAGACTGTGGTGGCTCGGGATACCGATGATCTGGTCAGGGATGCCATCACCCGGGAACTGGAGCGGGGCGGGCAGGTATTTTACGTGCACAACCGGGTCCACTCCATCGGCATTGTGGCAGAACGGTTGAGGCAGCTGGTGCCACAAGCGCGGATCAGCGTGGCCCACGGCCAGATGGAGGAAAAAGAACTGGAAAAGGTAATGCTGGGCTTCATGCATGGTCAGAGCGATCTGCTGCTGACCACCACCATCATCGAATCCGGACTTGATATCCCCCGCGCCAACACGATGTTGGTGGATCGGGCCGATACCTTCGGCCTGTCCCAGCTGTACCAGCTACGGGGCAGAATCGGTCGTTCCACGGTCAAGAGCTATGCCTATCTGCTGATTCCCGGTGCCGGCAGCATCACGCACGATGCGCGGGAACGGCTGAAGATTATCCAGGACATCTCTGAACTGGGGGCAGGCTTCCGCATCGCTACCCACGATCTTGAATTGCGCGGTGCCGGTGACATGCTGGGGCCTCGCCAGTCCGGCACGGTGGCGGATATCGGCTTTGAGCTGTACACCCAGATGCTGGAAGAGGCGATCGCCGGGCTGAAGGGTGAAGAACTTGAAGAACGCTGTGAGCCGGAGATCAACCTGGCCATTGCCGCCTTTATCCCTGAAACCTACATCCCGGACACCAACCAGCGGCTGGTTCTGTACAAACGCCTGGTACAGGCCGATTCAAACGATGATGTTACCGAGGTAGTCAATGAGATGCATGACCGCTATGGCCGTCCCCCGTTGGCTGCTCAGACCCTGGCCCGGATCATGGAGTTGCGGATCAGGCTCAAGCAGTTGAAGGTTCTGAAGGTTGATGCTGATGCAAAACGGCTCTGTCTGGGCTTCCATCCCAGAACAGCCGTCAGCCCTGACACCCTGATCAACCTGATCCGCACCGCACCGGCCACCTACCAGTTTACTCCTGACCACCGTCTGCTGGTAACTCTGCCACCAAACAGCACCAACGCTGATACCCTTGAAGCCCTGGGTTCCACACTCACGCTGCTTGGAGCGTGATTTGGGACAATCCACCGAACAGGACCTTGCAACCGGTTGGCAAGCTATGGTAGATTCTGAAAGTTTCATCACCTATGTTCTTACATTCAAAGGAGTCCTCATCGTGAACATCCGTACTTTACTTAGCGTAACTGTTACCGTCGTTGCCACCGCAGGTCTGGTTGCCTGTCAGGGAGGCGGCTCCAGTAGTAATTCAACTGCCGGCAAGGATGCCAAGGTGATTGCCACCGTCAACGGTGCCAAGATCACCAGCGAAGACTTTGACCGCGAAGTCAAGGCGCTGCCTGAATATATCCGTGCCATGGCTGATACACCACAGGGCAAGAAAGAGATGATCGACACCCTGGTGATGCGTGAACTGATCCTGCAGCAGGCCGCCAAAGACGGCGTTGATAAAAGCAAGGATATTGAGGAAAAACTGGCCGAGCTGAAAAAGCGGATTATTGTGGACACCTACCTCAAGAAGAAGGTGGAAACGGAATCCAAGATCAGCGACGAAGAGCTGAAGAAGTTTTACGAGCAGAACCTGGATAAATTCAAGTCCGGCGAGCAGATCCGTGCCAGCCATATCCTGGTCAAGAGTGAGCAGGAGGCGCAGGCCATCCTTGATCAATTAAAGAAGGGCGGCAATTTTGAAGAGCTGGCAAAGACCAAGTCAGCAGACTCATCTGCTGCCAAGGGCGGCGATCTGGGTTGGTTCGGCAAGGGCAATATGGTTCCCGCCTTTGAAAAGGCTGCCATGGCTCTCAAGGAAGGTCAACTGTCCGGTATTGTCAAATCCGACTTCGGCTATCACATCATCAAACTGACCGGCAAGCGTGCAGCTGGCACCCGTCCTTTTGATGAGGTAAAAGAGCAAATTAAAAGCGCCATCATGCCCCAGAAGCAACAGCAGGTATTCATGAAGCTGAAAGAAGACCTGAAGAAGGGTGCCAAGATTGAAATAGTTGAGCCCCAAACACCTGCACCGGCCGCCAAGCCAGCAGAACCGGCACCGGCTGCTGGCAAGAAGTAAGTAGCTATCAACCTGCTTTGAACCGGGCAGCCTGCTGGTTGCCCGGCTCATTTTTTGAGGTATCCATGAATTATCTTCGTCTTTTGGCCCCTGCTACCCTACTGGCCATATCTCTTCTGGCCGGTTGTGCCTCTACACCTGATGTTGTATCCGATACAGCCAGCAAACAACCCCCGCCAACCCTGGTTGACCCCAAGCTGCCGCCACTACCGGCAGGAGCCAAGCGGGTTAATGGGATTGCGGCCATTGTTAATGATGATGTCATCACCTTCCGTGATGTGCTGCGTGAATCTCAGCCAGCAATTCAGGATGCCCAGAAGAAGGGGCTGGTTGATGACAAGGCCCGACATGATCTGCGCGTGATGGTGCTTGACCGGTTGATTGAAAAGATGCTGACCGAGCAGAAGGTCAAGGAACTGGGCATCAAGATCGGTGATGACGAGATCCGGCAGGCGGTTGATGACGTCAAACGCCAGAACAACAACATGACTCAAAGTCAGCTGGAAGCTGCCCTGAAGGCACAGGGCTACAGCTTTACCCAGTACGAAAACCAGCTCCGTGAGCAGCTGGAGCGGCTGCGGCTGGTAAGCATGGAGGTTCGCTCCAAGGTCTATGTCGGCGAAAAGGAAGCAGAAGAGTATTACCGGACTCATCAGGACAAATATGCCGAGGAAGAGACCTTCAAGGCCCGCCACATCTTTATCAAGGTAGATGAAAAGGCTCCTGCCGAACAGATTCAGCAGGCCATGAACAAGGCGCTGAAGGTTCTGTTTGAGGCCCGCCAGGGCAAAGATTTTATTGCTCTTGCCAAGGAATACTCTGACGACCCGGCAGCCAAAAAAGACGGTGGAGATCTGGGCACCTTCAAGCGGGGAGAGATGCTGGCAGATCTGGAAAAGGCGATCCTGCCCCTTAAGCCCGGTGAGGTTGGTGAGCTGGTGAACACCCCCTCTGGTCTGCATATTGTCAAACTGGATGAGCGTTCCACCGGGAAAGTAAAACCATTTGAATCGGTCAAGGCTGATATCAAGGAACTCCTGTACCGCCAGAAACAGGATGAGCGTTTCAGCTCATGGATGAAGGAGTTACGGACAAAGGCGAGCATTGTGATCAAGGACGGCAGCGGAATTATTTGATATACAGCCATCCACATCCCCTCAACTTTGCAAAACAAAAAACCGCCCCGGCAACCAATCAGGCTACCGGGGCGTTTTTTTGTCGTATAAAGAAGTGTTTAAGCCCGATTGCGCAGATATTTCAAAAACTCTTCCTGGCTAAGCTGCTTTTTACTGACCAGATGGGCAATTTCACGGCTCATGGCCTTCTTTTCACCCTCTTTCAGCTCATCCTTCAGCAACACGAAAACCGGCATATTGTGGCTATACGGAAACAGACGGAATTTTTCCAGCAGCTCAAAGGCCGACATGTCCGGCAGCATCAGGTTGCTGAACGCCAGATACTTGGGATGCAGAGAGACCAGCGCCAAGGCCTCTTTGCCGGTATATCCCTTGATGACCTCAAAGCCAACCGACTCAAGCAGTTTTGAAAGTTTTTCCTCACCACTACGGGATACCACCAGGGCTTGTAGATCCCAGGTCTCCGCCTCTTCGGTCAATCCATACACCGCAAGCCGTTCAGACAGGTAATGCTCATCAACAGGCAGGGTAAAGAAACCAGCCACCGGAAACACACCGCCCACTTTCCCTTTTTCGCTGAGAAAGACCGGAAGCACCGGAATGTTACGACAGGCAGGATCAGCCTTGATCTGCAGCAGCAGCCCCCAGCCATCAAGAGAGTGGGGTGAAATATCAAGTACAATCCCCAGCGGACGTTCTGAACCTATCTGGGCAACGCCAGCCAAACGGGTTGTATAACCGGCAGCTGCAAGATAGCTCCGAATAATTTCATCACGCCCCTGGTCAGGAACCACCCCCATGATCCAGAGTTCAGGAACCTGCTCTGTCTGAGGCATGACGCTGCTCATCGCCGTACCGTCATCCGCTTTTGCATCCGACCACCCATGGCAGCCATCTGGTGTTTCTGCAGTTGCCCCAGGCTTTCCAGATGAAACTGATACCAGGGATCACCAAAGGAACGCATTTTCATCTTACGGCCAGCCTGCAGGTTTTCCAAATTTTCCGTTATAGCAGCATCACCAGGAAGTTTTTTCAGACCCTTTTCAAGCACGGCAATCGCCTTTGACTTTTCGCCACACTCCTCTGCCAGACAGTAGGCATACAGGTTCCAAAGCAGGGATTCTTTGCCGCTCCACTGGACCGCTTTTTCAAAGGTCCTTTCCATCTTGTCACGCTTCTGGCGCTTCATATAGCAGATGGCCAACATTCCCATGGCAGCCCAGTTTTTGAAGAATGATTTTTCCAGATAGGGAAAGGCGTTAGAGAAGTCACGGCGGATGTAGTAGGCCATACCGATCTGTGAGTTGATCTGATCCGCTACATACAGTTGCCAAGGACCAAAACGTAACGCCTCTTTCATCTCACGGATCGCTTTTTCAAAGCGCTGGCCTTGCAGATCCTTGCCGGCCTGCTCAAGAATAGCCATCAGCTTTGTGCTGATATAGCGGGAAAGGAAAAAGAAGGCGACACAGAAAACCACCAGGCCGATCAGTAGCGAGCCCCACCAGGCCAGCTTGAACCCCAGCACAGCTACAAGTAAAACAACCACCCCAAGGGCAGCACAGATCAAAATTGAATACATGCGGGGAAACCTCTTTGTAGGATAGAAGATGGGGTGATGGTCACCCTTTGGAACTACTCACATTCTTTTCTGCCTTGGCAACAACCAGCCGTTTGCCCGGTTTGAGCGCAACAGCGTGTTTCAGATTGTTCCAGGCAGCAAGAACTTTTACAGACACCTTAAAACGGCGAGACAGGGAGTGAAGGGTATCTCCCTTGCGTACCGTGTAATACTGGGCAGCGGCCGTTTCAGCCTTTACTGGCTCACGTCGGCCTTCCTGAACAAAATTAACTGATTGCTTTACCGGAATAATCAGCGTGCGCCCTGCAATACGGTCCTTTGTCCCCAAACCGTTCAGCTCGGCAAGTTCTCCGACAGAGCTGCCAAACCGGCGGGCAAGCTGTTTCAGGCTGTCCTTACGGGTTGCCGTGTAACGGCTGTAGAGGTTCTTTTCGCTAAAGTGCTGTTCAGCAGGTATCGCAGCCAGACCCTGTTCAAAGCGGGCCTTGGTCCCTTTGGGAATCTTCAGTTCGTAGTCAGGGTAGTTGGGAGGGGTACACCAGTGACGTAGTGCAGGATTCAACTCTTTGATGCTCAGATAGGTGGTACCGGTCAGACGAGCTACCAGTTCAAGGTCAGTACGCCCCTTCACAATAACCGTATCATATTCAACCACCGGTACGGTGGCTATTTCAGTAAAACCGTACCGGGCCGAATCTTTGGCAATAATGGCGGCAGCCAGCAGCTTGGGAACATATTCCTTGGTTTCACGCTTCAGATAGGAGCCTTTGGACAGCTCCCAAAAATCACTGGTCTCGTATTTGTCGATGGCCCTGAAGATCTTGTTTTCACCAGCATTGTAGCCAGCTGCAGCCAGATACCAGTCATTATTAAACATGCCGTAGAGATCCTTCAGGTACATGGCAGCAGCCATGGTGGCCTTGACCGGGTCCTTACGTTCGTCAATCCATTGATCAATCCGCAGCGAATACCGGCGTCCGGTTGCCGACATAAACTGCCAAGGGCCAACGGCATTGGCCCACGAACGGGCATGTAGCTGAAAACCACTTTCGATCATGGCCACATAGACCAGTTCGTCCGGCAGCCCTTCCTTACGAAGGATCTCCTTCATCATCGGCAGATAACGGGTGGATCGGGAAAGCCAGCGGGCATAGGTGCCACGGCCTTTGGTCTGAAAAAAGGTAATAAAATAATTTACCTTATCATTCAGGGCAAGCGGCACATCAGCTGTCGGTTCATCATCCGGTAGTGCAAGGTCTGCCAGTGCCTGATTACCATCCTTCAACTC
>DAIQQT010000040.1:0-12453 GCA_036786685.1 Trichlorobacter sp. | reverse complement strand
GACTTTGTGTTAGAACAGCTTTTGTGGCACTCATCTGCAATTTTATCTAAATCATCAGCGACCTTATCAGTATTCAAATAGTTGCCTGCAACGGCAAAAGATGGCAAGGCAGTAGCCAAAATGAAGATAAAAAGGGCAAAAGATCTTTTGTTAACCAGGAACAGTTGTTTTTTCATTGTTGTACCTCCCTTAAGAGTTTACAAAAAAAGAAGACCGGAAAAAGCTACCCGTTTTGTTCATGCCATGTCAATTGCTTTTGAGATCAAAATTAATCTTTAGAAACATTCCCTTTCCTTGAGGGAGATGGCTAGGGTGGGGGGGGCGATGTTCGTTTGGAGAGACTGCTGCCCCTTAACCGGCCTTTGGCCACTTTCTCTCCCAGAGAGGAAGAAATATTTTTACGAGAGGAATTAACTTCCCATCAACGGCGGTGTTTTCTTTGTGATCTATGTGATCTTTTCCTGCTAATGACTACCTTTCCATGATTAACTGCCCGTTCATCAAGCGACCTGATCCATCCCGGTTTCAGGCTGGCATGCGGCATCTTGACCAGCTGTTTTGCAGCTATGCCGCTACCTCGCCACAACCACTACCGGCTCCGGGGCTGCTCATCACCCCGGAGATCCGGTTGCAGTCTGAACTGTACCTGCCGATCAAGGAGATCCGGCGACTGTTCAACCGCCTGTACGCTGCAGCCGTCGAGCATGCTCCCATTCTAAGCAGTACACCATTTTACCACTGTCCCAGTTGGGCTGACTGTTTTGCAGGGTTGCCTTCCTGGCTGCAGTTTTCAGCCAACCCGGCCCGCTTGCTGGAGAGGTTGCTGGATGATCAGCAGCTGTTGACCCGCTTCCTCTTTTTCTCTTTTTTGCCGGGCCGTTTTAACGGTGCCGGAATCGGACGCTATCCAGGTCAGCTTGGCTGGCTGCAACAGCACCTGTCAGAGTGGAGCGGGTCGCTTCGACTGCTTGATGCTGCCTGCGGTAGTGGCGAAGGGACCTGGGAATTGGCAGAACTGTTGGTTGAACAGGGCTGGCAGCCGGAGCGGGTGCAGTTTGAGGGCTGGACCTTGGAGCCGCTGGAGGTCTGGGCAGCGCAGGTACAGTGTCTGCCCCATCAGCCGGAACGGGAAGCGGTCTATCAGCAGCGGGTGCAACCATTACGGGAGCAGGGCTGGGGGGAGCGGATCAGCTTCAGGGGCACGGATCTGCTGGTACAGCAGATTGAATCAGCCACCTTTGACCTGATCCTCTGTAACGGACTGCTGGGGGGCCCGATCATCAATCATTCAGCTCAGCTTCAACAGATACTGAACCAGCTTGCAGGGCTGCTGGTGCCAGGAGGCATGCTACTGGTTGCCGACCATTTTCACGATGGCTGGAAAAAACAGCTGCCAGAAGCGGTTTTAGGTGAGTTTATGGAAAAATCAGGATTGTTGGTTCAGCAGGCAGGAGAGGGCTTGGCAGGTGTCAAACCGTACACATAATCCGTTTCACCAGATAATCCCCGCCGATTACCAGATATTCGCCCTCGCCTTTTAGCAGGCTGGTGGGGAGCAGTTCATCAAAAAAGAAAATCTTTGAGGTGGGTATCTGTACCCGCCAGACAATCGAACCAAACTCCCAGGCCCGTTCTTCTTCATCGGTAAAGGAAACCAGGTTGTTCAAGCGGACAATCTGTTCCCGTTTGCCAACCTGCTCCAGGATCTGGTCCTCGGTTGCACCATTGGTGCCGCGAAACAGGGTCAGGCAGGCCAGCTCACCATGACTGCGCTGCAGTTCGTACTGGCAGTATTCGTATAGCAGGTCCAGCTGGGCATTGATGGCGTTGGTTCGCTTGCTGCCTCGGGTTCGATCCATAACATAGCGGTAATGTGCCTCGGAATCAGTGCCGCTGATCCGGCCATTGTGGAAGGTGGGGGCAATTCCCATCCTGCTCTCTACCCAGCTTTTCAACACCGCCCCTTCCACCGAGTTGCTCTCCATCATCCAGCCCTTTAAAAAGCGCAGGTAGCTGTTACGCAACGCCCTGCGGGCAGAATCGGTATGACCATCCTCATGGTGCAGCTGAAACTTGACCGAGAGGTAGTCACTGAAGATCTGACCACGCTCTTCGCGGCTATCAACTGCATCAAGTTTATTGAACAGAAAACGGTTGGCATCCCGCACCCCCTGCAGAAACAGTGGCTGCGGATGTTCATTGAAGTGACGGGAGGCGATCACCCAGGGAGGCAGGTTACATAAATTGAAGGCGGTACTCGACATTGAGAGGCCTCTTTACAAGTAATAACGAAAGGCCATGATGACAGGCCGCAGATAACGCGGATTACACGGATTTAGATCTAACTTTTGAAATCCGTGTAAATCCGGAAAAACCAGATTTAATCCGCGTGCCATTGCCTTTGAGATTTGTGACTATGCTGACTCAGCTCAATACAGCTTCATTACTTCCTTCAGCACATCACTAACCGGCCCGCTGACACTGATTATCTCAACCCCCAGCCGCTCCATCTCTTCTTTCGGGGATTCACCAATCATGGCCGTTACCACCACGCGGCAATCACCCAGGCCATTGGCAATGGCGGCCAGTTTCTCTGGCATAAGACCATGCCCCGGCCCGGTTCCGCCGCAGTAACGGGGGGCCTGCACCTTATACAGCAGTGCAGGCTCTCCCGTGCCGACTTCATAGACCAGAAAACTATCTGCCTTGCCGAAATGGGTATCAATATGTTTGCCATCGGACGATGTTACGGCAATCAACATGATTGATCCTTTCCTGCCAGTCAGATCCCTAGGCAACCACTGGTTCGAATGTGAAGCATTTCTTTGAACAGGTTTTGCCGCAGGCCTCACAGCCGATACAGTTACCGGCATTGGCAACCCGCATGAACATCTTGGCGGAATCATCTTCGTCCAGTTCTTCAAAGGCCAGTACGTCGTGACTGCAGACCTTGAAGCAGCGTCCACAGCCGATACAGGTTTCTTCGTCGATTGAAACAATAAACTGCGGGATCCATTCTTTTTTGTCTTTGGTTAATCCGGTGATGTAGGCCATTTTAAATTTCCTCCTTTTGTTTTAAGGTTTTGATGGGCCGTAGATGATACGGATTGAGCCGATCTCCACGGATAAAACCTCTATGTTTGTCTTGAAAAATCCGCGTTATCCGCGTGCCATTGTCTTAATCTTCTTCAAATGATACCACTTGCCCCTTATTCATCGCCTTGCGCAGCCAGGGGGGCGGGTTGCCTTTCAACACCTCCTGAAAACGTGCGATGGTGTCGGGCAAACTAACCGCGGTATTGGTTTTCATCGGATGAATCTTTAAGGCAATCAGTTTTGCTGCTGCCGGTCCACCGATCTGCATGGTGTACACGATGGAACACTCTGCAAGAATCTTGGCTCGTGCTGCAATCCGGTCCTCTTCATCAGATCCGTGTGCCTCGGTTGTGACTGATTCGATAAAGCTGGCTTGCTCAGGCCCGATCTCCCAGATCTGGAAGCTTTCACACTGTCCAAAGTGCTGATCGATCATTGTGCCGTCGGATGTGGTAAATGCGATTTTCATGGTTTACCCCCTTTGCTTAAAACACAAAATTGGCAAGCACAGAGTGTGCCAAAGCGTATTTATTTGAAATTGCTATAAATATCTGTAAGGGGGAGGTTGCTGTCTGTCTGTTTGTTCAGCAGGTAGGGCCACTTGAGGGCATTGTTTGCTTTACAGAGGGGCGGGTAGGGCAACTTACCAAAACGCCCCGATGAACGGGGCGTTGGATTTAATTGTGTGTATGTGATGCTTGTTACCCTGGTTTTGGCAGGATGCAGCTTGATGTATGAACGCAGAGTTAATGCTTGTCGTTCATGGAGTTGATTACTGCTTTTTTGCGTCGATCCGCCAGAGAGACGACTTTCTGACCTGCGTCGGCAGGAACGCTCTTTTGGGCTTCCTTAACCTGCGCTTCCAGCTGGCGACGTTCTTCATCAATGGGGGAGACCAGTTTTTCAAGGCGCAGCGGAGTGCCCCCCATGGTAAAAGGGGCCTCATCCAGCTGCTCTTCATCCAGAATCCAGGTGAAGACCTGCAGCGGGAAGGTGAGTACCAGCAGTTTTACCTGCCACCAGCCAGCCTTGACATCGGGGCTGATTTCTTCTGCCCGTGCGTAAAAGCCGGGCTTGTTGTCCACATGTACCAGTACCAGATCAGATTCTAAAATCATGGAATGTTCCTTGTTGTAATTGAAAATATTGGTTGGAGCAGGCCGTAAGCCGGGTTCTGTTCCTGCCGGAAGTTACCTTGCGGCAGGTGACGATCATTCCTCTAGGATCACCGTTACCGATGACCTCAAGCAGCCAACCCGGAGGCACGGGCGGGCCACCCTTAACGCCTCCCTATTCGGCCTTGCTCCTGGCGGGGTTTACCTGGCATCCGATGTCACCATCGGACCCGGTGAGCTCTTACCTCACCCTTTCACCCTTACCCGTCGAAACGGGCGGACTTCTCTCTGTGGCACTTTCCCTGGGGTCACCCCCGCTGGTAATTACCCAGCGCCCTGCCCTGCGGAGCCCGGACTTTCCTCCCTCTGACCTGAGTCAGACAGCGATCATCTGGCCTACTCCAACCAATCTGCTAAAACGGCCTTTCTCTGCCCCTGGTGTGTCGCGCTCAAGTCAGCGTGCCAGATCCGGGACGGAACAAATCCGTTTTCATCTTTATGTTATTCTGCTGCAGCCGGTTCCTGCTTCAGGATCAGAATCCGCTGGCAATGGGGGCAGAAGTACATTTCATCACCTTTAAACAGGGTGTTGTACAGCTGAGGTGGCAGTTGCATGTTACAACCCATGCAGGAACCATCGCGAGCTTCTGCCACTGCCTGTCCACGGCGCTGATCGCGTAGTTGTGTGTAGCGGCGCACCAGGCTGCTTGAAAGCTCTTTAACTATCACGTCACGCTTGGCAGTGGCAGCGTCAATAATGACTTGCAAGGCGGCAATGGCAGTCTGCTTTTCATCGCTGCCATTTTTGGTGCTGTCGGCGAGAGTAGCAAGTTCGGACTGACAGGCATTGATGGTTGTCTGCAGTTCTTCAATCCGGGTATCAATCTGCAGTTGTTGTTCTTCAAGGTCGCTTACCTGCTTGCGAGCAGCGGTGATTTCACGGCCAATTGCCTGAAATTCCTTGTTGGTCCGAATCTCTTTCATGTTTGTTTCAGAGCGTTTGATGTTTTCCTGCTCGGTATGCATGGCAGCATCCAGATCAGCCCTTTCACGGCGGAGGTCGGCCATTTGGGACTGGTGCTCGGCAAGGGAGCATTGGACAGAGGTCAACGCTTGCTCAAGCTCCTTAATGTCAGCCTCAAGTACTGTCTGTTCAGCTTTTTTCCCGTCAATGGTCTGATCAATGCCCTGTAGCTCTTCCAGCAGGTTAAGTTTCTTTTTCACTTCTGACTCCTTGTTTGAATGCGGTCTTCTAGAGATGCCTGGTTATGGTTCTGAATGGGTCCTGTTCACAATCTGCAGTGAATATTTCTATTCTATGGCCAGCCTGATGCAGTGCGTTGTTAAGGAAATCACGTATAGCTGTCACCATGAGGATTTCGGTGCCAAAGTGCCCCGCATCAATCAGGGCGATCCCCCGGGCCTCTGCCTCTCGTGCCTCATGATATTTTACATCGCCGGTCAGTAGCAGATCAGCACCGGCACGGACTGCATCCCGTAGCAGGGAGGCACCACTGCCACTACAGAGGGCTACTTTTTGTATCATTCGAGCTGGATCGCCTACAAAACGGACGGTTTCGCATTCCAGCCGGTCTGCCAGACCAATGGCCCAATCCTGCAGCTTGACAGGCTCTGTCAGGGAACCGATGCGGCCAAGACCGTTGGGGATAGATTCGTTCAGGAGCGGGTAGCAGTCAAAGGCAGGTTCTTCGTAAGGGTGTACGGCCAGCAGGGTGCGGATTGCTTTAGAAAGCTGATCACGTCGCAGCAGCAGCTCAAGCCGTTGCTCTGCAACTTTTTCCAGTTTACCTATGGTGCCGATGGTTGGTTGTGCCCCGGTAAGGGGTAGGAAGGTGCCTTCACCAGCAGTACTAAAGGAACAATCCTGATAGTTTCCAATAGATTCTGTATGGGGTAACAATGCTGTGCGTACAGTCGCCAGTTGTTCTTCTGGAACAAACACAACCAGTTTGATCAGCTCGTCCCCTCCGGTAATCTTGAGCGGTCTGGTCTGTTCAAGGCCGATATGTTTTGCCAGCAGGTCATTCAACCCATCATGTGCAATATCATAATTGGTATGCATGGCCAAAAGGGCCAGGTTGTTCTGGGCTGCCTTGAGTATGCTGCTGCCTGTGGTGGTTGAAGACGTTATCTGGCGGAGTGGTGAGAAGATCAGGGGGTGGTGGGTAATCAGCAGGTTGCAGTTGCTGTTGATGGCGGAGGTGATGACCTGGGGAAGCGGATCAAGTGCTACCATGATGCGTGTTATCTCTGTTGCCGGGTCTCCCAGCTGAAGTCCAACATTGTCCCATTCTTCGGCCAGTGAAAAAGGGTATTTTTTGTTAATGATTCCGGTTATGTCTGATAGTTTTGGATTGGTCATGCCGTATAAATGAAAAGAGTGCATCCCTGTGAGATGCACTCTTTTTGACCTATGGTCGTTATTGATCGGTAATTATTTGACCGCATCCGGTCTGAACCTCTGCTGGGGGGATTGGTATGGTGGGCCCACCAGGACTCGAACCTGGGACCAACCGGTTATGAGCCGGTGGCTCTAGCCAACTGAGCTATAGGCCCGTGCAGCAAAGTGTATTAATACAGCTGTTTTCCTCTGTGTGTCAAGGTATTTCAGGTCAGGCGCGGCTGACAAATCTGCCTTCCCGGGTGTCAACCTTGATCTTTATCCCGCTTTCGAGGTAGGGAGGAACTTTCAGCTTAAGGCCTGTTTCAAGGATGGCATCCTTGGTTTCTGCCGTTGCAGTCGCATTTTTGATGACCGGCGCTGTTTCGGTGACGGTCAGTTCAACCACCATTGGTGGTTCTGCCATGACCATGCGGCCCTGAAAAAGCCCCAGAGTTACTTCGGTACCTTCCAGCAGATAGGGGGAAATGGCAGAAAAGGCAGCTTCTTCCATTTCAAACTGTTCATAATTTTCCATATCCATAAAAACACCGCGCTCACCATCAGCATAGAGGAACTGCCCTTTGTGGCGCTCGTAATCTGCCTCATCAACCTTGTCGCCGGAACGGAAGGTGCGATCAAGTACCTGGGCGGTTAACAGGTTGCGATAGCGGGTTTTGACCATGGTGTTGGCGCCACGGGCCGAGGGGGATTGGACAGTGACATCCAGCAGCAGGCAGGGAGCGCCATCCAGTTGAATCACCAGTCCCTTTTTGAAGTCAGAGGTGGTAAGCATTGCTACAACTCCTTGGTAAAGTAAAATGGATCGGCATCATAGCTGGTTGAGTAAAAAAACACCAGCCCTTCGACTAGTGTCAATGGGCTGGTGTTGAGTATGCCGGAAGCCTGTATGAAAAGATCAGGCGTTTCCTGCTTTGGTGCGCTCTGCTTTTTTGAGCAGGGTTGCGGCAACCGGGTGGCTGTTATTTTCTGCATACAATACGGCTGTATTACCGCACTTGGTTTTTGCACGAGGGTCAGCTCCCCCTTCCAGCAGCGCCTGTACGGTCAGGTTGCAGCCATAGATGGCGGCCAGCATCAGCGGGGTGTGGCCGTCACGGTCACGGGCGTCAACCTCGGCCCCCTTTTCGATCAGCATTTTGACGATTTCCGTATTACCGTTGGCAGCTGCATAGTGCAGGGCGGTCTTGCCCTTGTCGCTGGAGGCGGTGATGTCAGCACCACGGTGCAGCAGGTCTTTGACACTGTCAAGCTGACCCTGTTTGGAGGCGCAGATCAGTTGGGTGTGGCCGTTACGATCCTTGGCATTTACGTTCTCCATTGGTTTTTCCTCCCTTTGCATAAAATGAGTGAACTGACTACGTTGTGGTAACTGCTGTTACCGGGGCGGGATGTGAAACAGGATTCCATACTGGTGGTACATACAATGTAACCGGGACTTTTACTGGATAAAAAAGTTCTGGCTAAACGGCAAATAAAAGATACAAGGGGATACGCAGATACTGTGGAATTGGCGTTATTCTGGTCGGAAGTCAGGGAGGGGGGGGTAATGCAAGCCGTCATGGTCAGCAGTAAGGTGGATACAGCTGCCATAATGGCAAAAAACGCTATGTCTGCGGCCTGATCCATCATGGACACCTGCCGTGACAATAAGGTAACAGAAGAGGTGTTTTTTATAGCACATGTCAACGACCACTGAAACTAAAAATTTGACACTCAAAAACTGCTTTTTATTGTCGTTCACTTGCCCCCGAAGCAATCTCAAGGTATAGAAGAGAATATCTGTTTCTTGTGATTTCCAACTCGCCGGGAGGTGTCAAAATGAAAAAGTTGTTCTGTGCCATGGCTTTACTGCTGGTTTGGGCGGTCTCTGCCCAGGCTGCCACAGTCTACCTGAAGGATGGTGGTACGATTAAAGCCAAGCGGGTCTGGCGTGAAAAAGGGAAGATAGTAGTGCTGGTCAACAGGGACTCCATAACCAGTTTTACTTCCGGGGAGGTTAACCTGAAAAAGACCTTTCCCCCTCGTAAAAAGAGGGTGAAGCGGGTTGTTACTATTCCGGCAGTCTCCACGACAGCGCCTGCTGGCCCTGCGACGGGTGCTGTTCCTTCGGCACAGCCTGCCAAGGCGAAGACGGATAAGAAAATTTCACTTCCAAGTTTGCCCAATAAGTTACCAGAGCGCTCAATTCCGCAGGGATCAGAAGAAGGAGCGATACGCAAACAAAAACGTGAGATGGAAGAACGGATGAAAGAGTAGTCGGTCTTAATGGGAAATCAACAGGGGCACCGGTGCCTTGATAAGCAGCTCCTGCGCCAAGAGGCTTAACACCGGTGCCCGGTTTGACTTGTAGGCGAATCCGCCAAGAACTATCAAGTCAACTTTTTCGAGGGTTGCGCGTTCCAGTAGCGCCTCTGCTATGTTGCCTTTCTGTATGGGTATGGTTGCGGTACGGCATACTACCTGATGACGTGCAAGGTGTTGTTGCAGTCTGGACATGGCTTGCTCTTCCTGAGTCTGCTCAACCTGGCTGGTTACAGCGGCAACAATTGAAACATCAGCAGCTGTCTGAAAAAACGGCAGCGCATCAGTAACCGCCCTGACCGACTCTCTCCCGCCTTTCCATGCCACCATAATCCGATCGCCAAATCTGAAGACATCACCATTTGCCGGAAATACCACAATCGGTCGTCCTGCCCCGAGAATCAGGCTCTCGTGAAAATCAAGATTGGTCTTGCGGCTGTGTAGCTGGGCAGGTTGCCCGACCAGGATGGTGTCGGCGTAGTAACTGTGGCTGGTAACAACCTGGGAGAGCGGCGTGCCGACAGTGGCCCAGTCAACCAGCAGCCATTCTGCTTCAATACCGGCCTTTGAGGTGGCATTGATGAAAAACTCCCGCACCTGGGCAAAGTCGGTCAGGTAGTCAGAGTTTGAGGCGTAGTGGGGATGGGTAATGACATACAGCCCCTTTAAGCGCGCGCCATGACAGAGGGCAAGATTAATGGCAGCCATCAATCTTGCTGTACATCCGGCACCCCTGTCCATATGAACGATGATGTCGGTCAGCATCCACTGCCCTCCCTGTACTACTATAAATTCAATGTATTACAGATAAGTCTTGAAATCAGGCGGTGCATTTCAGCCAGCGCGCCACATCCTTTGCATGGTAGGTGATGATCAGGTCTGCTCCGGCCCGTTTGAAGGCCAGCATGGTCTCCATCACCACCCGTTCCTCATCAATCCAACCGTTTGCTGCAGCCCCTTTTATCATGCTGTACTCGCCGGATACGTTATAGACCGCCAGCGGCATGGTGTATTCATTGCGCAGGTCGCGCAAAATATCCAGATAGGGTAGGCCTGGCTTGACCATGATGATGTCAGCCCCTTCGTCAATATCCTGCTGTGCCTCGCGCAGGGCTTCACGGCGGTTGGCTGGGTCCATCTGGTAGGAACGCCGGTCTCCGAACTGCGGCGTGGATTCAGCTGCCTCCCGGAATGGGCCATAGTAACCGGATGCGTATTTTACCGCGTAACTCATAACCGGGATATGGCTGAATCCATTCTCATCCAGGATCTGGCGAATGGCTCCGACCCGGCCATCCATCATGTCAGAGGGAGCCACCATGTCAGCCCCTGCCCGGGCATGGGAAAGCGCCTCCCTGGCCAGCAGGTCAACGGTGGCATCGTTATCCACATCACCATCTCTGATGATGCCGCAATGGCCATGATCAGTATATTCACACAGGCAGACATCGGTGATTACTGCCAGGCCGGGAACCTCACGTTTTATGGCCCGGATCGTTTCCTGAATAATACCAAGCTCGGCATAGGCATCACTGCCCACGGCGTCCTTTGTCTCGGGAATGCCAAACAGAATAACCGCCGGTATGCCTAGACCATGCACCTCTTTGGCCTCTGCGACGATATGTTCTATAGATTGCTGATAGATGCCCGGCATGGAAGAAACTTCTTTTTTTATGCCGCTTCCAAAAGCGGAGAACATGGGATAGATCAGGTCATTGACTGAAAGGGTTGTCTCTCTGACCATCCGGCGAAAAACCTCTTTGCCCCGGATTCGGCGAGCCCTGAAATGAGATGAAGACATACGCTGGAACCTCCGATTTTACGCTTTGAAACAGCATATGTATCATACAACGTCTGTTTTAACGAATGCAAGGCCAGCAGAGCGGTTGACAATAAAAAAAAGGGTGGTAAATATGAAAAACAGTATGTTGCATAAATAAAAAGAGCTAAATGGTTTTATGACATTTAGCCCAGGTAAAAGGAGGAAAACAGAATGCGTAAAACAGGAATTGCTGCAGCACTGCTGCTGATTGGGCTGAGTCAGCCTGCACTGGCTGAAAACAAAGCCGAAACGGTTACGTTTGCACCTTATGTTGGAGGGTACACCTTTCAGGGGGATCAACATCTGGAAACATCACCGGTATTAGGCTTCCGTCTGGGGTACAATGTTACAGAAAACTGGGCGTTTGAAGGCGTAATAGATTATCTGAAAGCAGAAGGTACCGGGACAAATAACAAGGCTGAAATGCTGCGTTATGGTGGCGATCTGCTCTATAATTTTATGCCAAAGAATAGTCTGGTGCCGTATCTGGCAGTGGGGGTCGGTGGATTAAGCTTTACCTCTGGTGGGCACCCTGATGCACGTTTAGTAGGAAATTACGGTGGTGGTGTCAAATGGTTTGTTACTGACAATGTTGCCTTGCGCGGGGATGTGCGTGGCCTTAATTATCAGTATGAGAAAAAGCTAAAGACCAACGTCGAGTATACCCTGGGCCTGCACATCGCTGTTGGTGCTCCCAAGCCGGCACCTGCCCCGGTTGTTGTGGCTGAGCCGGTGGTTGAAGCTGTGGCACCTAAGGCAGCACCGGTGGTTGTTACCCCTCCGCCACCGCCTGCTCCGACCAGCAAACTGAGTGCAGAGCCGGCAACCCTGGAAAAAGGCAAGACCTCAACCTTGACCTGGTCTTCTGCCAACACCACTGGCTGTGAGATCCAGCCAGGTATCGGTCCTGTGCCTGCTTCCGGTTCCAAGGTAATTACGCCTGTAGCAAACACCAGCTATACGCTTACCTGTAATGGCGAGGGTGGCAAAACAACCACCAGTGTTGCCGGTGTTGAGGTGACTGAGCCGGTGGTTAAAGAAGCTGCTGCTGCAAAGGCCTCTGCTGTTGCCGCAGGTTCAAGACTCGCCCTGAAGGTGAATTTTGATACCGGCAAGTCAATTATTAAAAAGCAGTACTATGATGAACTGAAGGTTGTTGGTGACGGCCTGAATGAGCAGAAAAACCTGAAAGGTGTGATCGAAGGTCATACTGATAATGTGGGTAATGCCAAGTCGAATCAGTTGCTTTCCCAGCGTCGTGCTAATGCGGTTCGTGACTACATTGTCAAGAACTTCAAGATTGATAAAAAGCGTCTTGCTGCCAAGGGGTTTGGCCAGACCAAGCCGGTTGCAGATAATGCTACCGCCGAAGGTCGTGCCCAGAACCGTCGCATAGAGGCAACCTTTGAAGAGATTCCAAACTTTAAGGCTGATGCTGACCAGCAACCTGCCAAGCCGGTTAAAAAGGCTGTTAAGAAAAAAGTAGCCAGGAAAAAGGCTGTTGCAAAGCAATAGACAAAACGTCGATGAATGAGTGGTGAAAAGAAGGCCCTGTCTCATGAGAGGCAGGGCCTTTGTTGTATCAATGGGCTTTGTATTGCAGCCAGTTGCTGATTGCTGCAGATGTTAAATCCAGGCATCGCCACCATCGTACTGCAGGTCTTCACCCTTGCCTTTGCACCAGCCACCCATCT
>DAIQQT010000039.1:0-12495 GCA_036786685.1 Trichlorobacter sp. | reverse complement strand
AACCTCTTCACTGTAAAGGTCACGGAAGTAAAATTTCAAACGTTGATCTGTGAGTAAGTCAGGTGAATTATTAAAAACTGCTGTGGAGGTTCCTGACACAACTGGATTCATTGATTTGAGCAAATCAAGTTTAGTTATACGTTCATCAAATGCGATGCCTTTCTCTTTTGCGAGCCTTTTCAAGTCATAGGCTGGAAGTTCATCAAGATTTTCATGGTTCACCATATGGTAGGTCGATACGTTTTTTAGCGCTAGCGGATTACTTGTTTCTAAAGGATTCATGATGTCATTTTGCATACGGTTTATCCTCTCAACTTTTCAGGCTTCACTTCTTCTGAGGGGTACATACATATAGTCACCCACTATTACCATCTTGGCACTTCATCCTCTTTTGGTTCAGACTGTGTAGCCCAAAAGTTATATGTTTCTTTCTGCTGCCCGTGTGAGCTCCTGCATTGGCCCCAGAAGAGTACAGGGAAAGCAGCAAGTCTGCCTTGTCGGCACGTATGCCTATCCCTGCTTTTCTAATGTTTATTTTCCAACTTGTTCAATCAAGATGCGGATATCTTCTACCTTCCAGGCTGCTGTCCTTTCAGACAGCTTTACCGGAGCCGGATAGATACCTTTTTTGATTCCATCGTATAAGCTTGATTTTGAGATAGGAAATACTGCTAGGAGTGTTGGCAGTCGGATAAATCCAGTTTCAGGGAGTGATACAGTTGACATTTGATATAGCCTCCATTCGAGTTCAGCGGGTCGCGACCGCATCCGTATGGTGACTATATCGTCTTGTTTTTATTATATTATACCTAATTAAATATGGGGTTATTTGAGGTTCTCAGTGATATTGCGAAACGCATCTATAAGGCTTTCAATACGTTTGTATTCAATGGGGCGATCGCTGGAAATCAGCTTCTTGATTTCCATGATTGCATCTTTTCGAAGCATGCCGTCCTTTTCCAAAGACTCTAAAACATGCTTAAAGTTGTCTTGAGTTGCATGCTGTTGTAGATGATTATTAAGTTCTCTATTAGTCTTACCATATCGGCGCAAACTGCAAAACTCATCGTACAGATACTCAGCTAACTCATAATTATCTTTACGTGGTGCACCCCTTGGTCTCTTCGGGTTTTCCAAGTAATCAGCAAGCAGATTCAGCGTATTTTGATCAAGTGCTGCAACCTCACCTTTCCGTAGGAGAGCAGCTAGTTTTTCAAATCTATGATTTTTAATGTCGTCTGCATAATCCCATCTGACAGTAGCACCCATCTGACGCTCCTTAGCTTACGCAGCTTTCGTTATAGGTATCACCTTCGCTCCAACCTTCAGGCCGTCAAGGTAGTCGCTCCAAGCCTGCATCATCCGCCGCCGTTCTTCGATAAACTGCGTCCGGTTGTAGGCTCTCCCCAGCCGGTCAGGTACAACATGGGTAAGCTGTGCCTCAATCGCGTCAGGAGAAAATCCCAGTGTCTCGTGTAAGAGGGTCCTCGCCATGGCTCTAAACCCATGAGCTACGATTTGATCTCCGGTAAATCCCAAACTTTGAAGTGCGCGGTTAATAGTATTTTCTGACATAGTGCGCACTAGTGAATTTCTGCTTGGGAAAACATACTTGCTGTTCATCGTTAGGGGCTTCAGACTCTTCAATATTTCAATGGCCTGCTTTGAAAGTGGGACTAGATGATTGAGCTTTACCTTTGTAACGAAATATTTCCATTCGGCTGTTTCAAGGTTCACATCTGCCCATAACATCTTCCTGATTTCCCCAGGACGCGCAAACAGCAATGGTGAAAGCTGAAGAGCACACTTGACAACAAAGGTGCCTTGAAAGCTGTCTATTGCACGCATAAGCTCCGCAACGTCTTTTGGGTCAGTTGGTGCCGCCATGTGCTTATGCCGACGAGCTGGCAATACACCACGAAGCGATGCAGCGGGGTTTGTATCGGTCAGCCCTTGCAGGATGGCATACTGGCAAACCATTCCCAGCGCCATTTTTACGCGGTAAGCTGTTTCAATGGTTCGTGTGGCAATGCGTTGAAGGAGTTGTACCAGCTCAGGGGTTTTTATGTCGGTAATCGGCTTGCTACCTATCAAGGGGAAAACATCTTGTTCCAGTCGTACCAGCAACCGTGCAGCGTGGTTATCAGACCATTCCGGCCTTTTGTGGGCATGCCATTCACGGGCAACTTTTTCAAAGGTATTGGCATCGTGCTCGGCTTGTGCCTCCACTTGTAACTTCTGCTGCTTTCTTGCATCGCTCGGATCAATTCCATTAGCGATCTGTTTCTTGGCATCTTCACGCCGCTGGCGTGCCTCTGCTAGGGTAATAGTAGGATAAGCCCCCAAGGCCAGTTTTTTCTCTTTACCAGCAAAGCGGTATTTGAGATGCCACAGCTTACTCCCTGAAGGTGTTATCAACAGAAAAAGGCCACCACCATCAAAAAGCTTGTATTCTTTGGGGGCCTTCTTGGCTTTGCTTATCGCAAGTTCAGTAAGGGGTACAATCCGCTTGGACATTGACTTTCCTCCTGATGGGGGCCTTTTATTTGGGGACTTTTCAGCAAGCCCCCAAAACAGCCCCCAAAGTGATAGGATTTTAGTATACCAGACCGAACCGTATTGGACAAAGGTAACAAAAAAGCCCCTGATTTCTCAGAGGCTTTGTATTGTACCAGACTTCTCTGGATTTGTTGTTGGTGCCCAGGACTAGACTCGAACTAGCACACCCTTGCGAGTACAAGCACCTGAAGCTTGCGTGTCTACCAATTCCACCACCTGGGCAAGGACAAAATATTTATCACCTGATGCGCCAAAATGCAACTGTTTTTTAACAGGGCTGATCAAAAAAATCCCGGTCGCATTCATGCAGGCGACCGGGATTACTGAAACCACATTCAGGCTCAGATTACATGTTGTAGCCTGACTCGCTGCGTTGTGTCTGGTCAAGCCCCATGATCTCGTCTTCCTTCTCAACCCGCAGACCAATGGTTTTGTCCAGAATAAAGGCGATTACCAGGGTAACGCTCACAGCGTAGGCACCGGCAGCCAAAATCGCTATGATCTGTGTCATAAACTGCTTGGTGTCACCCATCAGCAGGCCTTTTGCGCCAACGGTTGCAAATACACCGGTCAGGATCGCCCCCAGAGTTCCACCAACACCGTGTACACCGAAGGCATCCAGGGAGTCGTCATACTTCAGCTTGGCCTTGACAATGATGGCGCCGTAGCAGACCAGGCCGGCAGCAACACCGATGATCAGGGCAGCACCCGGCTGTACAAAGCCGGCAGCGGGGGTGATACCAACCAGACCTGCAACCACACCGGAACCAAAACCAAGGGCAGAAGGCTTGCCGGAGTGCATCCATTCAGCAACCATCCAGGCCAGGCCACCGGCAGCAGGCGCGATGGTGGTGGTCAGGAAGGCCAGACCAGCCAAGCCGCCAGCTGCATCAGAGGTGTTAACACCAACCACAGCAGAACCTGCGTTAAAACCGAACCAACCGAACCAGAGCAGACCTACACCCAGCATGGTCATCGGCAGGCTGTGGGGAGCCATCCGCTCAGTGGGAAAACCGTGACGCTTGCCGACAAAGAACAACAGAACCAGTGCAGAGATACCTGACGAGAGGTGAACAACGGTACCACCGGCAAAGTCCAACGCCCCCTTCTTGAACAGCCAGCCATCAACCATCCAGACCCAGTGAGCCAGCGGATCATATACCAGGGTAGTCCAGAGCAGTACAAAGGCACACCAGGCAGCAAACTTGATCCGCTCAGCAACCGCACCGGAGATAAGGGCCACAGTAATCATGGCAAACATCCCCTGAAATACTGCAAACACATATTCAGGAATAGCGCCAGGCTCGGTGGTAACGTTCTGGAACAGGGTATAGATCGGTGCGCCATCCTTAAAGGTGATCAGGCCATTAAACAGCGCCTTGGACAGGTTACCAACAAGGCCGCCACCGGCATCAGGTGCAAATGCAAGCGAATAACCCACCAGAGCCCACTGTACGCCGACAAGACCCATGGCTACAAAGGAGTGCATCATGGTGGAGAGGATGTTCTTCTGACGAACCATACCGCCGTAGAACAGGGCCAAGCCAGGCACCATCAGTAGCACGAGCGCCGATGAAACAAGCATCCATGCGGTGTCACCGGTGTTGAGCACCGGATCAACATTCTTGGGGGCAGCGGCAGGTGCCGGTGCTGTAGCCGGTGATGCTGCGGCTTCAGGCGCCTTGGGGGCTTCAGCTGCGACGACTGCGGCAGGTGCAGCATCCTTTTTTTCTTCAGCCATGGCAGATACACCGACCAGGGCGGTAAAGAGGGTTACCATAACAATAACGAGTGAGTGTTTCAGTTTCATAACCAACCTCCTGACTATTTAAATGGCTTTCCTGATAGCTTATTAGATTGCTTCGCCGCCGGTTTCACCGGTGCGGATCCGAACTGCCTCTTCCAGGCCGATCACAAAAATTTTGCCATCACCAATTCGACCGGTTTTAGCCGTGTTCTGAATTGTCTCAACAACCTTGCCAACCAGCTCGTCAGATACAGCAATTTCGACCTTTACCTTGGGAATAAAATCCACAACGTACTCTGCACCACGGTAGAGCTCGGTATGCCCCTTCTGACGCCCAAAACCCTTTACCTCACTGACGGTGATCCCCTCGATACCGATCTCGTTCAGGGCATCCTTAACTTCATCCAGTTTAAACGGCTTGATGATCGCTTCTACCAGTTTCATGGTGTCAGCCTCCTTTCGGTCCTGCAGATAACGAATATGTAATGTTGCTACGTTAAGGCTAAAAAGCCCGGGGGCCTGACACCCCCGGTAAAAGAAGGAGGACAGCGGCGTTTGTGTGCCTGCGCCCTATGGCGCCTGTCGTGACTTTCTTATAGCAGTGTGCGTGCCAGAATCATAATTCTTGTAAAAACAGCATGTTGAGCACAACAATGGATATCTATTAATCAATTACTGTCAAAAAAACAGGCACTGTTTCGGTAGTGCCGCCTATAACTAAGGCAGTTACTGTTGTTTTTTGACCACCGCCAGAAATATGGTAGGGTTGGATTACTACATTTTGAAAAGAGGGAGGATTACTATGCCGATTGTTGCCCGCCTGGAAGAACTGCCAAATCAGGGGAAAAAGCTGGTTACCGTTGCAGGACAGGAAATTTTGCTGGTGAATCAAAAGGGGACTATCTATGCCGTGGAAAATGAATGCCCCCATCAAGGTGCTCCAATGGCTGGCGCTGTACTGAAAGAGAGCTACCTTGCCTGCCCTCGCCATGGCTACCGTTTTGAGCTAAAGGATGGCAGTTGCAGGGAACATCCGGAGTTTACCCTTAAAACCTGGCCAGTCCGGGTAGAAAACGACGAGATTATCATTGACCTGGCGTGATCAGACCATACTTGACGAGCTGATCCTGATCGTAACTATTGGCTGCATTGTTACGGCGGCACTCTGGGCAGCTGGTCACGCGCTGCTGCATAAGCGTGATCCACGCTCAGCGCTGGTCTGGGTCAGCCTGAGCCTCACCATTCCGATTATAGGCGCCCTGTCCTACTGGCTGTTGGGCATTAATCGCATTACCAGACGAGCACTGCACTGGCACAAAAGCGGGCGCAGACTCGGATTTCAGGAACTGTATCCGCCACAGCCCCCCCAGAAAAACGACCTTCCCCTGGTATTTTCAGGGCTGGCCACCCTTGAAGCATTAACCGACCGCGTGGTGAGAACCCGCAATCACGCCGGAAACCAGCTAATGCCGCTAGTCAACGGCGAAGAAGCCTATCCGGCCATGCTCGCTGCCATTGACGGAGCCCGGCATTCGATCCATCTCAGCAGCTACATCTTTGACGGCGACCGGATAGGCGACCGTTTCGTCAAGGCACTTGCCGAAGCCGCTGATCGGGGTGTCACCGTTCGAGTAGTTGTTGATGCCCTGGGGGAACGCTACAGCAGCTTGACGGCACGGGCGGCCCTGCAGGGAAGCCGTGTTGATATCCGCCTCTACCTGCCGCTTTACAAAGGCCCGTTCATCAATCTCCGTAACCACCGCAAGCTGCTGATTGTTGACGGACAGACTGCCTTTACCGGCGGCATGAATATCCGCAGTAATCATTGCATTACCAGTACCACCCAAAACGATGGAGCCAGTGACCTGCACTTTCAGGTGGCCGGCCCTGTAGTTGGCGACCTGCAACGTATTTTTCTTGAGGACTGGTTCTTTGTCAGCGGTGAACATCCTGATGAACTCCACAACTTTCCTGAACTCGTAACCAGCGGCACTGCGCTTGCCCGGGTAATTGCCGATGGCCCGGATCGGGAGTTTCGCAAACTGGAATGGATTGTCATGGGGGCGCTTTCCTCTGCCAAACAACAGGTCTGCATCATGACACCCTACTTTATCCCTGATCGTCCCATGGTCACCGCCTTGATCACTGCCGCCTTACGGGGTGTTTCCATCACCCTGATCCTGCCGCAACGGAACAACCTGCCGTTTGTGGCCTGGGCTTCCCGTGCTTCCTACTGGGAGCTGATTAAAAACGGCATTCAGATCTTTGAGCAGCCGCCCCCCTTTGCCCACACAAAGCTGTTACTGGTGGATGGCCTCTGGAGCCTGATCGGTTCCGCCAACCTCGATACCCGCAGCTTCCGCCTTAACTTTGAACTGAATCTTGCGGTATACGACCAATCATTCACCGCAATGCTTGCCGGGCATTTCTCGCAGGTTCAGGCCAAATCGCACCTGATCACACTCCAGGAGATGGATGCACGCCCCCTGGCCATCAAGTTGCGGGACGGAGTTGCACGACTTTTTTCTCCGTATCTATAAAAAGATCAAAAGACTCTTTTTATCCCCTTGACACATCCCCAATTGCTTGGTATTTTTTTTACATCGTAATATTTCGCACCAACCAACCATAAAAAAGGAGAACACAACCATGTCCACCTGCACACTCGTAACCAAGGCTGCTCCCGATTTCACCGCTGATGCTGTTATGGCTGACAACAGCTTTGGTCAGGTTACCCTTTCAAGCTATCAGGGCAAGTATGTCTATCTACTGTTCTACCCATTGGACTTTACCTTTGTCTGCCCTTCTGAAATTCTGGCATTCAAAAAAAAGCTGGATGAGTTCAAGAGTCGCAATTGCGAGGTGATAGCAGTTTCCGTTGACTCCAAGTTTACGCACCTGGCCTGGAAGAACACCAAGATTGAGGACGGCGGCATCGGCCAGGTGCAGTTCCCAATGGTGGCTGACCTGAACAAGGAGATCACCAAGGCCTATGGCATTGAGCATCCGGCCAGCGTTGCCCTGCGCGGTCTGTTCCTGGTCGATCCCAAAGGCACTGTACGTCACTGCGTGATCAACGATCTACCCCTGGGCCGCAGCGTTGACGAAGCCCTGCGTATGCTGGATGCCCTGCAGTTTACCGACACGCACGGCGAAGTCTGCCCCGCCAACTGGAAGCAGGGCGATGAAGCGATGAAGCCGACTGCAGAAGGTGTTGCCAGTTATCTGGCAAAACATGGCAAATAGCACCGGCCTCTTATGTATCCCCAATCGGCGTTACCCAGCAGGGTGACGCCGATTTTTTTAATCCCTGGTGACACATCGCAATTTACCGTTATACTGTGAACCTCTTGCACCATGTTATGAGGAAAGCCGGGCACAGGGCGCACAGTATGGATCACACACCCCACTTTCTACGTCATCCAGTTGGCAGCATTGACGGCGTCGTTGCCGTTGAACCTGTTGGACAGCTCTACCGTGTCTTTTCCAGAGGCACCCATGGCGTCACCTTCCATGACTATCCGTTTCATCCGTTTCTCTTGCTGGCATCAGCGGAACTAGCCGAATCTGTACCGGTTACCTGCACGCTCCATCGTCTTTCCGGCAGTGGTGCACTCTGCTGGTTTGCTGAACTTGCCAACTGGCATGACTTTCAGCTCTTCCGCAGCCACCTGCAGCAATCCGCCCCTCCAGATGCCTGGTTTGGCATTCCTGACAGTTGCCAGCAATTTCTGATCTGCAGCGGCATCTCCTTTTTTGGAAATCTGCCAGCTAACGGCCCAAAGCTGCTTTTTCTCTGCACTCAGCAATCTGATCACGCTCTGCTCTCTATTGCCGTAAGCGATGGCGCCGGTTTTCAGGAAATCATCAGTAGCCGCGAGCATGAGGAGCCGGCCATGCTGGCACGCCTGACGCGCCTCATAACAACAGTTGATCCAGACATTATCGCCAGCTACCAGCTGCACAAAGAAGAGCTGCCCTGCCTTATCAGCAGAGCCAAGCAACACGGTATACCGCTGCGCTGGGGAAGAAACGCCACGGAACCGCATCAACTTCACAACTCTGACCTACGCTCAGCAGCTCGTTATGAACTCCATGGCCGCTCCCTGATCGATATCGCCACCCTTGTTCAGCATTATGATCGCCATGTACTGCCGCTACCAGGTACAAACCTGCAGCAGGCCGCCGCCTATTTTGAAATGCACCGGCCACCTGACAATACAACCGAACCAGGCCTTGTTCCGGTTCAGCAGGTTGCGGGCCTTTATCAACGTCTTTCACCAATCCGGCACCTTCAAGCCCAACTGTATCCAATCAGCTACCAAAAACTGTGGTACAGTCCGGGCGTCACCGCTGTACAGGCAGTTTTGATACAGGCCTATCTGCATAAGCGACAGGCATTACCCTGTCTTGCAGCCCCGCCAGCTCCTTCCCTCCACTATCCGCTTGAGCAGCTGTTTCACCAGGGGCAGGCAGAGCCGGTGCTGCGCTGTGATTTTTCGGCACTGCCGACTGCCATTGTGCAGGCCTACCGCCTTGCCCCCCGCAGTGATGAGCTGGCATGCTTTATCCCCCTGCTCGATAAAACAATGCGCCATTCTATGGCACTTCCGCCGCAGGAGCGTTCACCACTGATAATGGCCTGGTATGATCTGCTCAGGTCCCAGCGCTACCTTTTTTCAGATTTTGAGACCGCAGGGGAGATCCAACGACTTACTCGGGTGATGATGAAGGACATGCTTGCACTACTCAAGGACCTGGGCGCTCGCCCCCTGCTGATTGCAGGACACGCACTCTATCTGGCACCGCACTCAGACCATCCGGCTGGTAACAACGTTATTGATGCACTTACAGAGCAGGTAGGCAACATGCTGCCTGGTGGTGCTGCCAGGCTACCTTTTAGCCACTATCACGCCATGTTCTGTTACAAATCTCAGCAGTACGCCTTGCTCGACAGCGACAAAAAAACAGTCATTTTCAGAGGCAGCAGTTTTGTATCCACAAGCCTGGAACTTTTTTTACGGGATTTCCTTAAAGAAGCCGTCACCTTGCTGCTGGCCAGACAACATGATCGGGTTGAGCAGCTCTATATCAGCTATGTAAAACGATTGCGGGACCGGCAGTACCCTGTAACCTGGATACTGCGGAAGGAAATGCTGGCAGATACCAGAGAACAATATGAACTGGCCGTACAGAGTGGCAAGCGCAATCGTTCTGCTGTTTATGAGCTTGCCTGCAAAACACGGGGGACCTGGCAGGTGGGGGAAACTGTTGAGTACTACGTTACTGGAAAGGCAAAACACTGTGTTGTCTATGAAAACTGCAAGTCAGCCTCAGAGTTTGATCACTTGCATCCTGACATGAACCAGGCCTGGTACAGTGAGCGTCTGTATCAGATCTTCAGAAGGTTTAAGTCGTTTCTAGCCGAAGAACTGGCCCTGTTTCCATAAAAAAAGGTCGCATCCCAAAGGATGCGACCTTTTTAAGCTTAGCTAAGCAGTAATTACTTAGCAGGAGCAGCAGGAGCAGCAGGAGCAGCAGCGTCCTTCTTCTCTTCTGCCTTCTTAGCAGCCTTCTTAGCCTTCTTAACTTTCTTCTTTGCAGGTGCCTTCTCAGCAGCAGGTGCCTTCTCAGCAGGAGCAGCAGCAGGAGCAGCAGGCTCAGCAGCAAAAGCGAAACCAGCGAAAGCAACAGTTGCGATCAGGGAAGCGATGATCTTTTTCATGGGGTACATCCTCCTAATGGAATTTAGATATTTTTGTAATAGCAGGAGTTGTGCCAAAACCAAAATAAATTAATTGTTACACGAAAACGGCATGTTGTGACTATCCACAAGTTTTACATAGCTCGCAACATTAAAAACATACCTCAAATAAGGCAGAGCGATCTTGATTTGAGTTATTCGTTACCAATATCTGGCCGAAGCTTACGAAGTGTCTCAGTGACCGACTCACGAGTGTATTTGGGGGAAAACTCGGGCACCAATTGTTTCAGGGAGTCCATAACCTCCCGTATGTCTGCGCAAGCAGCTGACTGCGCAAGCTTATCAACTGCCGCAGTAACAACTTTAAGATCATACTCAACAGACTCCAACACCTTGATCTTTTGATGAGCTGTCGGCTTGACTCCTTCGCCAGCCACTAGCAGCTCTTCGTACAGCTTCTCGCCTGGGCGAAGTCCGGTAAAAACAATCTCAATATCTTCATGGGGGGTTAATCCAGAAAGGCTGATCAGCTCTTCAGCAAGATCGACAATTTTCACCGGCTTTCCCATATCTAGCACAAATATCTCACCACCATTGCCAATACAGCCTGCCTGCAGCACCAACTGACTCGCCTCGGGAATGGTCATAAAATAACGAATGACATCGGGATGGGTAACCGTTACAGGCCCGCCAGAAGCGATCTGCTCTTTAAACAAGGGAATAACACTGCCGCTACTGCCCAGAACATTGCCGAATCTGACCGTTGTGAAATTAGTTGTGCTTTGCCTGGACAAGGCCTGCACAAAAAGCTCAGCAGCTCGCTTGCTGGCCCCCATGACGTTTGTTGGATTCACAGCCTTGTCCGTTGAAATCATGACAAAGTTTTGTACGCCAAAGGAGTTTGCTTTTTCAGCTAACAAGCGGGTTCCCATGATATTATTGGTCACCGCTTCAACAGGATTGTACTCTATCATCGGAACATGCTTGTAGGCTGCGGCATGGAAAACTACTTCAGGAGCAAACGCCTCAAAGACGTAGTCCAAACGTGCTGCCTGTCGGATATCAGCCAGTACCGGTGCCAGCCTCATATCCGGGTAGGACTCTGACAGCTCTTTTTCAATCTGGTAGAGTGGCGTTTCAGCGCTATCCAGCACTATCAGTTTTGCCGGGCTAAAGCGGGCAACCTGTCGACAGATTTCACTGCCGATACTACCTGCTGCACCGGTCACCAGAATCCGTTTCCCCTCCAGGTAGTTGCGGATCGCCCTTTGATTAAGCTCAACCGGATCGCGCCCCAACAGGTCACAAATATCCACATCTTTAATCTGTGAGACCGATATTTTTCCTTCAATGATATCACTAATGGCCGGCAGCGTCTTGAAGCGCACCTTGCAATGTTCACAAGACTTGATAATATCCCGCATCGCATTACCGGCAGCAGTGGGTATGGCGATAATGACATCTTCAATCGAGTATGAACTGATCAGCCTTGCAAGCTCTTTTGTTGTTCCAAGCACCGTAATACCGTGCAGCTTCATACCTGCTTTTTGCGGATCATCATCAACAAACCCTACTACGCTAAAGGCAGAATCTTGCTGGCGACGGATCTCCTTCAAAAGTAGGCTTCCTGCCTCACCAGCACCAACAATAAGCGTACGCTGACCAGCCGTATTACGTCGAGGCATAATGACGGTCTCGCGATAGATACGCCAGACAAGACGACTTGACATTATCATCGCCAGCAGCAAAAACCAGTCAAGTATGAATATGGAGCGAGGATAGGGGGCAAAGTGCCGTAGATACATCAAGACAAAACCGGAAATAACAGTGGAAGCTGTTACGACTTTGGCAATTTCAACGCCATCCTGCAGAGAGGCATATCGCCAAAGATTACGGTAAAGGCCAGAAAGGAGGAAAACCAGCGGCTTAATCAGGAGAGAGACAAGTAAACCTTGCCTGAATAACGGCAGTAATGCTGGTGGGACTGTAAAATCAAAGCGCAGCAAAAAGGCAAAAATAAAAGCCAATCCGATTAGCACGACATCTAATCCAAATACCAGAAGCCGTCGGCGGCTGAAAGCTATTGTAGGAGAAAATTTCAAACTGAATCCTTGATCGCAGCTTTGTGAATTTCAATGCTTTTGAGGCTGCTGGCCATACCGGCAATGAGTGCCAGCCATGCCAGATAGAAGTCCCCGGTAAGCATGGTGTTAGTGAGGCTACCAACTACAAAAATAATCAAAAATGCCCCTGTGGCAGCTCCAGCCAGCGTATCTCTGAAACGCCAAGCTGTAACAGCAAGACGCCAAAGAAAGAAAAGCAGAACAGCAAAGCCTGAAATTCCATAGTTACCCAGTAAATGAAAATATGTACTGTGCGGGTTGTTAAATGCATATGGAATCTTGCTGTACCCTTCTCTCATCCAGCGAGGGCTGAATCCATTTGTGCCTGCGCCGATCAATGGGTTTTCTGTAAAATTGTGCCA
>DAIQQT010000409.1:0-2394 GCA_036786685.1 Trichlorobacter sp. | reverse complement strand
TGGTTCCTCAAGGTCAACCAGATATCCATCAGGATCAAAAGACCACATCTCCTTGACGCCATAGGGCTTTTCTTCCAGGTGATAGAGAATCTCCATATCCTCTTCCAGAATGGCATCCCTGATCCCCTCAATGTCCTGAACTTCAAAGTGCAGTGTCAGACCAACCCCTTTGGGGAACATACCGAAGCGATGTTCAAGGATTGGATGGGTTCTGATCACATCAGCCTCTTCAACAAAGATCAGCGAGATCCCTTCCATATCAACGATCAGGTGTTCAGGTGCGCCCGGTGCTGAGAAAGAACGGCGGACCGGCAACTCGAGGATACCGGCATAAAAGGCCTCGGTTACCACCAGTTGTGCAACAGCCAGCTGAATCGAATGCTGTGAACGGTGCGCCTTAACCATCTCAGTGCTTCATAAACAGCAGATTGACATAGCCGGACAGCACGGACAACCAGTTGGTAAAGATCAGGACACCGACAATCATCAGGAAAAATCCGGTAATGATCTCAAAGAGCCTGATATATTTTTTAAAACGGTTGAAGACGGTAATAAAACGATGCAATGCCAGTGATGACAGCAAAAATGGTATCCCCAGGCCGATGGAATACAGCAGTAGCAGGACAATCCCCTGCGCAACTTTTTCCTCTGTTGCGGCAATCATCAGAATCGAGGCCAGAATCGGGCCGATACAGGGGGTCCAGCCAGCTGCAAAGGCCAGGCCGACTAAAAAACTGCCCAGAAAGCCTGCGGGTTTATTCTTCAGTGAGACCCGCTTCTCACCCAGTAACCATCTCAGCGGCACCAGACCGGTGACATGAATACCGAAGACAAAGATCAGGATGCCACCAAGCTTGCGAACCAGCTCCATATGCTGCTGCAGGAACGAGCCAATATAGGTAGCAGAAGCACCCAGCAGAACAAACACCACCGTAAAGCCACTGACAAAGGCCAGGGAATGCAGCATGGTCTTTCTGCGCACCAGATGACTGGGGTGCTCTGCATCCAGATCACTGAACGAAAGCCCGGTAATATAGGTAATGTACGACGGGATAAGCGGCAGGACACAGGGGGACAGGAAGGAAAGCAGACCTGCCACAAAGGCCCCGATATAGCTTATATGCGGAGTTTCCATAAAATTCCTGACTACTTCATCAATCCTTCAAGAAAAGCAATCACTTCAGGGCTGTTCCAGTCCAGGCCACCGATGACTTTCTTCACAATCACGCCGTTTTTATCAATCACAAAGGTCTCTGGCACCCCGGTAATTCCGTAGGTCTTGGCAACCTGACCGCTTGGGTCAGTATAGGCAGGCAAAGAAAAGCCGGAATTTTTAAAGAATTCTTCAACAGCCTTCTTGCCCCCTTCATCAACCGAGACACAGACCATCTGAAACGGCTTGCCTGCCATAAATTTGTTCAACTTCATCATAGAGGGGATCTCTTCCCGGCAGGGAGGGCACCAGGTGGCCCAGAAATTAAGCAGCACCACCTTGCCTTTCAGGGGTGCAAGGGTCAGCTGTTGATTATCAAGGGAAACTACACTGATCTCGGGAGCCTGGCTTTTTACAGCCGGAGTCTTACCCGGCGCATTAGACGTACCCTTGCTGCAACCAGTGGCAAGGGCAACAGTACAGCAGAGCAGTACCAGTAACTTTTTCATCTATTGAATCCTCCAAACGCTAAAAGGGGATGTAAGTAGAGCTGGGGATATGTGCTGAACAACTCAACGGTTACGCGTCACCACGTATCTGGCCAGATCCAGCAAGGCATGTTTACAGCTGTTATCAGAAAAACAGGAGAGATGTCGTCCGCAGTTTTCAACGCAGTCACGGGCTTTTTCAACGGTGTACTCTATGCCACCGTAGGTTTGCACCAGATCGGAAACAAGGCGGAAGTCTTCCGGTGTCAGTTCATCTTTTTCAATGATTGCCGTCACCGCTTCACGCTCTTCTTCACTACAGCCACGCAGGGCATGGATCAATGGCAGGGTGAGTTTACCTTCTTCAAGGTCATGACCGATGCTTTTGCCAAACTCTTCTTCAGAGGCAGTATAATCAAGAATGTCGTCCATCAGCTGGAAGGCGATTCCCAGTTCCATGCCAAAATCTGCCAGAGCCTGTTCCTGCTCTGAAGAGACGCCCCCCAGAATGGCACCACACTGACAGGCAGCTGAAAGCAGCACCGCTGTTTTGGCCCGCACCACCTCAATATACTGTTCTTCTGTCAGCTCAACTTCACCGGTATAGAGCAGTTGCAGCACTTCCCCTTCAGCAATCACGGTGGTGGCACGAGACATGACCCGCAACACATCAAGGCTGCCCGCATTAACCATCAGGGAAGAAGGTAAGGAGCGACCGCCAACGGGCGCCCCAGATCTCCCTTCCTTGCCTTT
>DAIQQT010000038.1:10294-12666 GCA_036786685.1 Trichlorobacter sp. | reverse complement strand
GTCTTTCTGGTCAGCGGCCAGACCGATCTGAAGCAGTTTCTGAAGATTCCGGCCCTGTACGCCATGATCGCCGGTGTTGCAGCCGCAACCCTGCCGCTACCTGAAGCAGTGAAACCAGCCCTCTATTTTACAGGCAAATTGACCGACATCCTGGGCTATGGCGCCATACCGCTTTTGATTGTCAATCTGGGCTATTCAATGAGTGATATCAAACTTGAGACCCTGAAGACCGGCATTGTCGGGGGGATGATACGGTTGATTGGCGGGCCGCTGCTGGGGATTGGACTGGTACTGTTCTGGCGCATGATCGGCTGGACACCGGTTGACCCAACCCTTGATCCATTGATCTGGCTGGGCTACCGGACTTCGGAGGCGGTCATTATCCTGAACGCCTCCATGCCGGGTCCGGTCATGGCCTACCTGCTGAACCTGAAATACGACAACTGCCCGGAACAGGCAGCTGCCATGGTGGCGGTCGGCACCCTGGGGGGAATCATCACCATCCCGCTGGTGCTGCAGCTGATTACCACGCTGATCATGAAGGCCGGTTAGCCTCAAAAACGTTTCACGCGGAGACACGGAGCGCGCGGAGAAAATCGTTCAATAAATCAGGATATAGCCGTGGGATTCAGCGATCCTGCGCACCTCATCCTTGTCTGTAATCCGGTAGGTCTTGCCCTCCAGGGTAAACAGCCAGCCATCACCATCCTCCACCACCGACTCCAGTAACGCCTCAAAGGTTGCGGTTTTAACCATCCTGCTGCTCCTTTCAGACACACCCTGTTGCCACCAGCTTAACTAGTGACAACAGATGTTCTCGACATAGTCACCGTGCTGCAGAATAGTGTAAATCGCAGCATTGGCCAATTGTTTTATGCCTGACCGCCCCATTACTGGCTCCGTAGCTGGTCCCTGACAGCACCCCGCTGGCGGACCCCAAAAAATAAATTTTCATTCCCCCCTTGCAATTGCGGAAAAGGCTAGTATCTAAACATCCATATATCGCAATAAATTCCCTTTGCCGACTGATCGTATTGCGTCATTCCATCACCGCAGGAGCTGTTGATGAAACGTCTTATCCTGGCCTGCGCAGCAGTTCTGCTGCCTGCCTTTTCTGTCAGCGTAACTGTTGCTGCCACCGACGGCATCTACCAACTCTCCGAAGTAAGCCATATCTGGGACGGTACCGACGCAATCTTTCCCGCCACTCCCACTGCCGATCACGATGCACTGCTGGGCGATACCTACGACGCACTGCAGCGGCTGACACACAAGAGCTACCCTGACAGCAGCACAACCTTTACCTATGACAGCAGGAACAACATCCTGACCGCAGCAAACAGTGTCGTCAGCTACAGTTTTACCTATAATGCAGCCAACCGGATCAAGACCGTTACTGACAGCAGAGGCTACAGCGTAAGCTATGACTATGATGCCAACGCTAACCGCACCAAGACCACCCTGCAACCTGACACACCAGACCAACGGATCATCAGCTACAGCTATGATGATGTAAACCGCCTGAGCACCCTGACCAGCCCTGCCAGAATGTCTCTCTGGCGGATCACCGCAAAAAGAAATAATCCCTACGTTACCAATCCCGCACTTTAAACGCCCTTAACCGGGCGTTTTTCATGCCCAAACAATAGAAACAATAGAAAGTTTTATTCTTGACAGCTCATTGACTACTGGTATAGTTTTGCCACAAAGTGGAAAAAAGTGGAAATTAGTGGCAAAGAGACCCAGCAGAGGGGCACCATGTTCAGCGGCGAGAGCCTGACCACCATCGATACAAAAGGGCGTACCAGCATCCCGGCAAAGTTCCGGGAACTGCTGATAACGACCTTTAATGACGAACGCTTTGTCATTACCAAGGCCTCGCCGGTTTTGTTTGATGACGGCAGCTACGGACGCGGTCTCGCTGTGTACCCCCTGGCTGAGTGGCAGGAACTTGAAAAAAAGATTCAGAATAATGAGGGCGGCCTGCCTCTGGCGCAGTTGAACAGCCTGAAGCGTCTGGTTTTGGGCCCTGCACAGGAGTGTACTGCCGACAAACTGGGGCGGGTTCTGATTCCTCCGTCACTACGACTGCATGCCGGGTTTGAGCGGGATCTGGTTATGGTTGGTATGGGCAGACGTTTTGATATCTGGTCAAGTGAAGTCTACGCCCGTGTCAATGCCCAGGACGAGTGTAATTTCCCGCAGGATTCCGCCTCGCTGGCATCGCTCGGCATATAGATGGAGGAATTTCATCACCTGTCAGTACTGGCCAGGGAGGTCATTGAACAACTGGCCCCCTGCCCCGGCGGTACCTATCTGGATGGCACCCTGGGTGGCGGAGGCCACAGCGAGCTGATTCTGGAAAAAATCGG
>DAIQQT010000038.1:0-10194 GCA_036786685.1 Trichlorobacter sp. | reverse complement strand
CGCTGGGCAAAAAAAATTGCTTTGAGGATCGTGCAGGTCCGCCAGGAAACGCCGATCACCACGACGCTTCAGTTGGCAGATCTTGTGGCCGGCACCATTCCACGCCGCTTTCACGAAGACCGGATTCACCCCGCAACCCGCACTTTCCAGGGGTTGCGGATCGCCGTCAATCAGGAGCTGGAGCAGGTACAGCAGGGGGTTAGTGCAGGAATAGCAGCCCTGAAGCCGGGAGGCCGCATTGCCGTGATCTCATTCCACTCCCTTGAGGACCGGATCGTGAAACATCTGTTTCGTGAGGCAGCAACCGGATGCACCTGTCCTCCCAGGATGCCGTACTGTGTCTGTAACAATAAGCCGCAACTGCGCATCCTGACCGGGCGACCGATTATTGCCGGAGCAGAAGAGACGGACCGTAACCCCCGCGCACGCAGCGCCAAGTTGCGGGTTGCTGAAAAACTGGGCTAGTCCCGGAAGGAGGGCTCATCCATGGGCATGGTAAAAACCGATAGTTCCAAACTTACCTTTCCCGGACATCTGGGGGCTGATCTGGCTCCGCGCCGGATGGATATTGTCAAGTTCCTGATGATCTGCATGGTGCTGTTGACCGTGGTATCAATCTTTCATGTCTGGTCACGTTTCCGGTTGATTGAACTCAACCTGCAGATCGGTGAGGCAAGCCGGCAGCTCAAAGACCTTGAACAGGAACAGAAACGTCTGAATCTTGAGGCAGAATCACTCAAAACACCGGCACGGATTGAGATAATTGCAAAACGTGATTTAGGCATGACCGTTCCTCAGGATCAGCAGGTAATACTGGTAAAATGATGCTCAGCGGAGCAGATGCAGGGAGCAGAGCATGAAAAACGACAAGGAAAAATGGGCACGGGTCAGGATCATCATGGTCTCCTGCCTGTTTGCCTTTGGCTTCCTTGCTGTTACGGCACGCAGCTTCTACCTGCAAATACTTGAGCACGATCAGCTGGTTAAGCTGGCCGAGCGCCAGCATCACCGCACCATTCCGATCACACCGGCGCGGGGCGGCATCTTTGACCGGACCGGGGCACCTCTGGCTGTCTCGCTGGAAATGGATTCGCTCTATGCGGAACCCAAACGGATCAGTGATCCTGCAGGAACAGCAGCAGCCCTTGCACCACTTGTCCAGTTGCCCCAGCATGAACTTCAGCGCAAACTGGATTCAGCAAAGAGTTTTACCTGGCTTGCCCGCCAGCTGCCACCGGAAACAGCAGTAAAGATCAAACAGCTTAAGCTGCCGGGGATCGGCTTTGTCAAAGAGAACAAGCGATTTTACCCCAACTTTGAGATGGCATCCCATGTACTTGGTTTTACCGGTATGGACCCCGGAGGCCTGGAAGGGCTGGAACGTCGCTATGACGCCACCATTCTGGGGAAGACCGGCTACCTGCTGACCGAGCGGGATGCTCTGGGGCGGGATGTCGCGGTACGAAGTGCTGTGGTGCAGGATGCGGCTCCTGGCAAAAATCTTTACCTGACGCTGGATAAGAACATCCAGTATTTCACGGAAAAAGAGCTTGCCAAGGCTGTCGAAGGCAGCAGAGCAAAGAGCGGTATGGCGCTGGTGATGGACCCCTGGACCGGCAAGGTGCTGGCCATGGCCAACTACCCGACCTTTAACCCGAACTCATTCAGACAGTATCCTACGCTTAATCTGCGCAACCGCTGTGTGAGCGACAATTTCGAGCCCGGTTCAACCTTCAAGGTTTTTCTGCTCTCTGCCGCCATTGAAGAAAAAATAGTGACCCCCCGTGACGGCATCAACTGTGAAAACGGTCGTTATTCCTTTGGCGGCCGGATTATCAGGGATGATCACCCCCACGGCAGGGTTTCTGTTGCAGAGGTACTGAAATACTCCAGCAATATCGGATCAGCCAAGATCGGCCTCAAGCTGGGAGATGACCGGCTGCACCGCTATCTGAAGGCGTTCGGTTTTGGCGACAAGAGTGGCATTGACCTGCCCGGTGAAGCCTCTGGCGGCCTGCGCCCGGTCAGCCGCTGGTATGGAACAGACATCGCCACCATCTCCTTTGGTCAAGGCGTATCAACAACCGCACTGCAACTGCTGGCTGCCACCTCTGCAGTGGCAAATGGCGGCCTGCTGATGAAACCCTACCTTGTGGAACGGGTTACCGACAATGCCGGACAGGAACTGCAGCGATTTGAGCCGCAAACCGTGCGTCGGGTGATCTCAGCCCAGACCGCCGCAACAATCTCGCAGATGATGGAAGGGGTCACCCAGAAAGGTGGCACCGCCACCAATGCTGCCATAGAGGGTTTCAGGGTAGCAGGCAAGACCGGCACAGCCCAAAAGGTCGATCCGGTCAGCAAAGGCTACTCCGCCACCAAGCGGACCGCTTCATTTGTCGGTTTTGTACCGGCTGAAAAGCCGCTCTTAACCATTCTGGTGGTGATTGATGAACCGACAACCAGCCCCTATGGCGGGGTGGTTGCCGCTCCGGCGTTTCGTGAAATTGCCTTCAACACGCTCTGCTATCTGAAGGCGGCCGGAGTCGGTAAGGCCTGTGAACTGCCTAAGACACAAACCGTACCGACAGCACCGGCACCTGCGGCAAAACCACAAACTACAGCCGGTACTGAAGAAGGCGGCAGCATTGAAGTTGCTGGAGCAGGAACCCCTATGCCGGACTTCAGGGGCATGAGTATGCGTCGAGTCCTGCAGGTAATGGAAAAGCGACAGCTTAACTTGCAACTGCGTGGCAGTGGGCGCGTCATTGAACAGCATCCACAGCCAGGGCAGGTTATCCATGGTTCGGATGAAATATGGGTCCGTTTGGCACCCGCGGTATAAGGAGCGTGTGATGCTACTTTCAGAACTGTTGCATGCAATACCGGTACAGGCAAGTCACGGAGACCTGACCATACCGGTAACGGCACTCACCTGCGATTCTCGACAGGTGGCTGAAGGCACACTCTTTTTTGCCCTGCGAGGAACCAAAGTAGACGGCCACAGATTTATCGCACAAGCTGTTGCCAGCGGCGCTGCTGCCGTTGTGTTGGAAGATCCGTCAGCGGCACCAGGGCAGATTCCCTGGATACAGGTTGCAGACGGACG
Organism: Trichlorobacter sp.; assembly: GCA_036786685.1. Lineage (GTDB taxonomy): Bacteria > Desulfobacterota > Desulfuromonadia > Geobacterales > Pseudopelobacteraceae > Trichlorobacter. Next base: position 7,085 of record DAIQQT010000038.1, on the reverse strand, counting down.
CCAGACGATGGCACTGATGGCGGCATCCTTTTTTGGACAACCAACCCGGAATCTGCCGCTGATCGGCATCACCGGCACCAACGGCAAGACCACCACCAGCTACCTGCTGGAAGGTATTCTTAGCGCTGCCGGTCTGCCGGCTGCGGTGCTGGGCACCATCAGCTACCGCTTTGGCGACACCTGCATCGAGGCCAGCCATACCACGCCGGAATCCACCGAACTGCAAGGGATCTTCCGCCAGCTGGCTGATGCGGGAGCAAAGGCGTTTGTGATGGAGGTTTCCTCCCACAGCCTCGAACAGCGCAGGGTAGATGGCGCAGTCTTTAATGTCGGTATCTTCACCAACCTGACCCGCGACCATCTTGACTACCACGGTACCATGCAGGCTTACAGCAGCGCGAAACAGCGCCTGTTCAGCGAACTGCTGAAGCCGGACACCAGCACACCGGCACGCTATGCTGTCATCAATGCCGATGATCCGGCAGCAGAAGAGTTCATCCAGGCGGCTGCCTGTCCGGTCATCCGGTATGGTCTTGCTTCCGGGGCTGAGGTAACGGTCCGTGAGATGAACTCTTCGGTTGACGGGATCAGCGCTATTCTGGTGACGCCAGAGGGGGAGCAACCGTTTCATTCACGCCTGCTGGGAGGGTTCAACCTTTCCAATATTCTGGCAGCTGCTGCCGCAGGAGTGGCGTTGGGGCTGCCGCTGCAGGCCATTATACAGGGGATCGAACAGCACAAGACCGTACCGGGACGGCTGGAGCGTGTTGACAACAGAGCAGGCGTGACCTGCCTGGTTGACTATGCCCATACCGGCGACGCCCTTGAAAATGTCTTAAGCACCCTGAAGGATCTGGCCAGCGCCAGGATCATCACCGTGTTCGGCTGCGGAGGGGATCGGGATAACGGCAAACGGCCGATTATGGGACGGATTGCGGCAGACTATGCCGACCTGGCCATTGTGACCTCAGACAATCCGCGCACCGAAGATCCCCACGAGATTTTGCGCCAGATCCGCGAGGGGATTCTTCCACTGGGATTGCGGGAATACAGCCCGGACGAGCTCACTGCCAGCCCGGAGGGCAAGGGTTTTGTCATGCTTGAAAACCGCCGTGAGGCGATCAGACTCGCTGTTCGGCTGGCCAGGGCGGGAGATATTTTGCTGTTGGCCGGTAAAGGGCACGAGGATTATCAGATCATCGGCACCACCAAACACCACTTTGATGACCGGGAAGAAGCGTCCAACGCCTTCAGGGAGCAGATCTGACATGTTCAGCCCAGAACAACTAACCAGTATCACCAATGGAAGATTGGTCGGACCTGAGGCCGGGCCGATAACCGGCATTTCAACAGACTCACGCACCATCAAGCCTGGTGAGCTGTTTGTGCCGTTACAGGGAGAGCAGTTTGACGGGCACGACTATATCAGTGGGCTCATGGCCAAACGCATTACTACCAGCCTTTGCAGTGAGGCATGGTTGCAGCATCAACAACCACCAGCAAACATAAGTTGCATCGCGGTCCAGGACACCCTGCGTGCACTGGGTGACCTTGCTGCCGCCTTTCGGAAGCGGTTTGCCCTGACCATGATCGGGGTTACCGGCAGCAATGGTAAAACCACCACCAAAGAGATGCTGGCTGCCATTCTTGGCAAGGTTGATCAAGGATTGAAAACCAGTGGCAACCTGAACAACCTGATCGGCCTGCCCCAGATGCTGTTTCAACTGAAACCGGAACATTGCTGGGCAGTGCTGGAAATGGGGATGAGTGAGCCGGGTGAGATAGACCGCCTGGCAGAGATCGCCTGTCCTTCAATCGGCATCGTGCTTAACGCCTATCCTGCCCACCTGCAGAGTATGGGCAGTGTCGAGGCGGTAGCACAGGCCAAGGGGGAGCTACTGCACCGGATTCAGGATGGCGGCCTTGCGGTGGTGAATGCCGATGACCCCCGTATCGCCAGCCTGCATCAAAACCCCTCAGCCCGCAGGATCAGCTTCGGTATCCGGCGGGGCGAGGTCCGCGCTGAAGAGATTCAGGCAATCGGCACCGAAGGACAGACATTCAAGCTGGTTACTCCCAAAGGCAGTATTCCGATCCAGCTTAAGGCATTGGGGCAGCACAACATCTATAACGCCCTTGCCGCAGCAGCAGGCCTACTGGAACTGGTCGGCCTGGAGACCATTACCGAAGGGCTTGAAGCATTTACCCCCTACACCGGCCGGTTCCATCTGGAGCAGCTGTCCAATAACAGGCTGCTGATTGATGACAGCTACAATGCAAACCCTGCCTCCTGTGCTGTTGCTTTGGCAACTCTGCGGGATATCAAGGGCAGTAATCGCGTACTGGCTGCCTTTGGCGATATGCTGGAACTGGGCAAAGATGAGCTGGAGCTCCACCGCCAGTTGGGCATGCAGGCGGCTTCGGTTGCTGATCGGCTCTATCTGCTGGGTAACCTTACCAAAGAGACCGCCCGCGCAGCAGAAGAGGCAGGCATGGCTGCAGAGTCAATCATCTCTGCCGCAAGCCATGAAGAAATTGCAAAAGATATCATCAAACAGGCAGGCTCAGGTGATCTGATCCTGGTTAAGGGCTCACGGGGAATGAAGATGGAAAAAATTGCCGCTCTGCTTCGGGCTGCAGATCGTCAGGAGGTGTAACACCAATGCTCTTTCACCTGTTCTACCCCCTGGCATCCAACCTGAAGATTCTGAACATCTTCAAGTATCTGACCTTCAGGACCATTTATGCCATGATCACGGCCCTGATCGTCTGTTTTGTCCTTGGGCCCTGGATCATCCGCAAGCTGGAGGGGCTGCAGGCCCGGCAGGTAATCCGCACTGATGGGCCGGAGTCCCACCTGGAAAAACAGGGCACCCCCACCATGGGCGGTCTGATCATCCTTACGGCCATTATCCTGCCCACCCTGCTCTGGGCTGATCTGACCAACGTCTATATCTGGCTGACCCTGTTCATCATTGTGGGCTATGGTCTGATCGGCTTCATGGATGACTATCTCAAGGTGGTCAAGAAGAACACCAAAGGTCTCTCGGCCAGACAAAAGATGTTCTGGCAGGTGCTGCTGGCAGGCGGCGTGGCGGTATTTCTCTACATTACGCCCGGTTTCAATGAGATGTTGTATGTGCCGTTTTTCAAGAACTTCCACCCTGATCTGGGGATATTCTTTATTCCGTTTGTCACCCTGGTGATTGTGGGGGCCAGCAATGCCGTCAACCTGACCGATGGGCTGGATGGCCTGGCGATCGGGCCGGTGGCGATCAATGCCGCCACCTACATGCTGTTTGCCTATATTGCCGGTCATGCAACCCTTTCAGCCTATCTGCAGATCCCCCGGGTGGTTGGCGCCGGCGAGCTGGCGGTGATCTGTGGTGCCATGGTGGGTGCAGGCCTGGGCTTTCTCTGGTTCAACTCCTACCCTGCCGAAGTATTCATGGGAGATGTGGGCTCCCTGTCATTGGGTGGTACGCTGGGAGTCATTGCAGTGCTGACCAAACAGGAGATCCTGCTGGTGATCGTGGGCGGCATCTTTGTGATCGAGGCGCTTTCGGTCATTTTCCAGGTCGGCTCCTACAAATACCGGGGGAAACGGATCTTCCGCATGGCGCCGATCCACCATCACTTTGAACTGAAGGGGGTGGCAGAACCCAAGATCATTGTCCGGTTCTGGATCATCACCATTATCCTGGCCCTGGTGGCCATTTCAACCCTGAAGATGCGCTGACATGGAACTGAAACATAAAAAAATTACCGTCATGGGCCTCGCCAAAACCGGCGTGGCATCTGCACGTTTTCTGGCACAACAGGGTGCGCAGGTAACCGCAACGGATATGCGGGATGAAACCGCCCTGGCTGCGGTGCTGGCTGAACTGGCAGGGCTGAACATCCGCCTTGTGCTGGGGCATCATGATGAGGCAGATTTCACGGCAACTGATCTGGTGGTGGTATCACCCGGCGTACCACAGGAGCACCCCCTGTTGCTTAAGGCAACAGAAGCAGGGGTTGCCGTGGTGAGCGAGATCGAACTGGCCAGCCGATTTATCACAGCCCCGCTGGTGGCCATCACCGGCACCAATGGCAAGACCACCACCACCACGCTGGTTGGAGAGCTGTTCCAGGCCAATGGCTTCAGCACCTATGTGGGCGGTAACATCGGTGACCCCCTGATTGACCTGCCTGCTTCCGGCGAAACGGTCGAGCGGGTTGCAGCTGAAATCAGCTCGTTCCAGCTTGAATGGATTGAGCAGTTCAAGCCCAGGGTTGCAGCATTGCTGAACATCACTGAAGACCACCTGGACCGTTACCACGGCTATCAGGAGTACATCAACGCCAAGCTGCGGATCTTTGAAAATCAGACCGCTGATGACTTTGCCGTGGTCAACCGGGATGATGAGCTGGTCTGGCAGGCGTCCCAGTCACTTAAGGCGCAGCTGTTTCCATTCAGCCGCAGACATGAGCTTGCAGAGGGGATCTTCTGCCGGGAAGGTGAGCTTGTCTTCCGGCACAACGGACTGGAGCAAACCTTCCCGGTTGCAGACTTCAAGCTGCAAGGGGTTCACAATCTGGAAAACATCATGGCTGCCCTGGCCTGCTGTCTGCTGCTGGGATGTCAAAAAGAGGCCAGCCTGGCACTGCTGAATCGTTTTGAGGCACTGCACCACCGGATGGAGTTTGTGCGTGAAGTTGCAGGTGTACGTTACTTTGAAGACAGCAAGGCCACCAATGTGGGCAGCGTTGCCAAGGCGCTGGAGAGCTTTGAGAATATCACCCTGATTGCCGGTGGCAAGGACAAGGGTGGTTCCTACGCCCCGCTGGCGGAACTGGTGCAACAGCGGGTCAGGCATCTGGTGTTGATCGGCGAGGCAGCAGACCGGATGCAGCAGGAGCTGGGCAGCTGTACAGACACACACAGGGCCGAAACACTGGAGGAAGCGGTGCAACTCAGTGCCGATCTGACCGCGCCGGGCGGGGTGGTACTGTTATCACCGGCCTGCTCCAGTTTTGACATGTTCAGGGATTACGAAGAGCGGGCCCAGCGTTTTATTGCTGCGGTAAAAAGGTTGTAGACGATGCTCGCGATACTGCGCAAACCATTCAATCTGGCAGAATATGATCTGGTGCTGCTACTGATGGTGGTGGCGCTGACCAGTTTCGGGATCGTCATGGTCTATTCGGCATCATCGGTCATGGCAGCCAAAAACTTCCATGACGGCGCCTATTTTCTGAAGCGGCAGGGGCTCTTTGCGCTGGTTGGCTGTGCAGGCGCTCTGATTGCCATGCGGATTGACTATCAGGTCTGGCGGCGTTGGGCAGTGCCGCTCTTGCTGCTCAGCCTGATCCTGTTGGTGCTGGTGCTGATTCCCGGCATTGGCGGCAAGGTCAAGGGAGCCTCACGCTGGATCAGGCTGCCCGGTTTTAATCTGCAACCATCAGAATTCACCAAGATCGCGTTGATCATGTACATGGCCTATTCAATCGACAAAAAGCAGGATCGTATCCGGCTGTTGTCAGCAGGTTTCCTGCCCTACATGGTTGTATTAATGATTCTGCTGGGGCTGTTGTTGAAGCAACCGGACATGGGAGCCGCGCTGACCCTGGCAGCCGTCACCATCATTATGCTGTTTGCAGCCGGGACACGGCTTATTTTCATCCTGGGCAGCGGTATGGTGGCGATGCCGTTTGTGGTCTATCTGGTGGTTAACTCGGCCTATCGCTTGAAGCGGATCAAGGCGTTCATGAACCCGGAACAGGACCCAACCGGTATCGGCTGGCAGATTATCCAGTCAAAATATGCCTTTGGTGCAGGCGGTTTCTTCGGTCAAGGGCTGGGAGAAGGCAAACAGAAGCTGTTCTACCTGCCGGAGGCCCACACCGACTTCATCCTCTCAGTCATCGGTGAAGAGCTGGGGTTCATCGGCGTGATTGTGATCATCGGCATGTTCTTTATCCTGGTGCAACGGGCAATGCGGATCGCCATGGCAGCCCAGGATACCTTTGGCCGCTTTCTGGCACTGGGAATTGCGGTGTTGTTTGCCATTGAGGCGGTGGTGAATATGGCGGTGGTGACCGGACTGTTTCCCACTAAAGGGCTGGCCCTGCCATTCTTGAGCTACGGAGGCAGTTCACTGTTGATCAGCCTGTTTGCCGTAGGGATTCTGCTGAACATCTCAGCCGGGCTGAAGCTGGCCCCGCTGACCGGGAAGGAAGCAGCATGAAACTGATTGTAGCCGGTGGCGGCACCGGCGGACACCTTTTTCCCGGCATTGCAGTGGCAGAAGAATTTCTGTCGCGGGATCCCGCCAACCAGGTACTGTTCGTCGGGTCAGAACGTGGGATTGAGGCACGGGCCATCCCGCGTCTGGGCTATCAACTGGAACTGATCTCAGCCGCCGGAATTCGCGGCAAAGGCAGCCTGGCCAAGCTGAAAGGGGCGGCCATGATGCTCTATGGCTATGCCCAATCGCGCAAGATTTTGCAGCAGTTCAAGCCGGATCTTGTGCTTGGGGTAGGTGGCTATGCCTCCCTGCCGATGGTCATGGCTGCACGGGGTATGGAGATCCCACGCTATATCCATGAACAGAACGCCCTGCCCGGCATGTCCAACAAAGTGCTGTCACGGGTTGCCAATAAGGTCTTTATCTCATTGGAAGAGTCTGCAAAGTTCTTTCCAAAGGACTGCACGCTGCTGACCGGCAACCCGCTCAGAAAACAGATCCTGGAAATGCTGACCGGGAATGTGCAGGAGCAGCAACAGAGCGAAACGTTTCAGCTCTTCATCTTTGGCGGCAGCCAGGGGGCACATGCCCTGAATATAGCGCTTCCTCAAGCGGTGGCGCAGTTAAGCCCGGAGTATCAGGCGCGGTTAAAGATCACCCATCAGACCGGTGAGGCAGACCTGCAGCAGGTACAGGCAGCCTATCGGGCAAACGGTATTGAGGCCGATGTCCGTCCCTTTATTGATGACATGGCAACGGCATATCACAGGGCAGAGCTGATCAGCTGCCGGGCAGGAGCTACCACCATTGCCGAGGTTACGGCATTGGGCAAGGCCTGCCTGTTTGTGCCGTTTC
>DAIQQT010000037.1:0-12699 GCA_036786685.1 Trichlorobacter sp. | reverse complement strand
GAACACCATGGCACAGAACACCATTTATCTGATCGGGGCCGGCATTGCAGGATGTGAGGGGTTAAGCGATAAGGCGCTGGACGTTATTGGTCGTGCCGAGGTGCTGGTGGGGCGTCAACGTCACCTTGACCGCTTTCCTGACTTTGGCGGTGAAAAGATGGTACTGGGAGAACTGGCTCCGCTGCTGGCCTTCCTGCAATCCACTGACAAGCAGGTAGCGGTGCTGGCCACTGGTGATCCGAACTTCTTCGGCACCGGACGTTTTCTGCTGCGCAACCTGCCCAAGGAACGGCTGGAGATTTTTGCCAATGTCACCAGCATGCAGTATGCCTTTGCTCGGATCAAGGAACCCTGGGATGATGCGATCTTTCTGTCAATCCAGGGGCGTGGTATGGCCCGCTCCATTGATAAGATCATTGCTGCGGAAAAGGCCTGTATCCTGACTGATGCGGTCAACACCCCGGCCATGATTGCCCGTGAGTTGATCGACCGGGGGGCAGAGGGGTACGATGCCTGGCTCTGTGAAGACCTGGGGATGCCGACGGAGAAGTTTACCCGCACTACCATCAAGGGGCTTCTGACCCTGCAGCACTCCGAGTTGAATATCCTGATCCTGGTGCGGGCCTGGGAACCGACTTTAACCCGCTATCCCCTGATCGGCATTGATGACGACGAGTTTGCTTCCATGAAGAAGCACTTTACCCATCAGGAGGTGCGTGCCGTCACCTTGGCCAAGCTCAAGCTGCAGAATGATCTGGTACTGTGGGATATCGGTGCCGGTTCCGGCTCGGTTTCCATCGAGGCATCCAACCTGATTCCCAACGGCAAGCTGTTTGCCATCGAGAAAAACAGCCAGTACGTCACCTTTTTAAAGCAGAACCTGGATAAGTTCTGTGCCCGCAACGTCAAGCTGGTGGAGGCCTATGCCCCGGACGGGCTGGATGACCTGCCGGACCCGGACCGGGTCTTTATCGGCGGGGCAGGTGGCAACCTGGAAGAGATCATTGAACAGGTTGACCGGCGTCTGAAGGCTGACGGCCTGATCGTGATCAATGCGGTGACCCTTGATACCCTGACCAAGAGTGTTGAGGCGCTTGAATACCATGGTTATCAGGTCGAAGTGGCCTGCATCAATGTCTCCCGTACCCGCCCCCTGACGGAATTCAAACTGTTTGAGGCCCAGAATCCGGTCTATATTATCACCGCCTGGAAAGGCGCCGAATAATTCCGGTTCCATTTCAAGGCGCTAGCTTCGTTGGCTCGTCTTCGGTTCCTCGACGTACCACCGTGTACGTCTGCGTCGCCGAACTCCTCGCCGCCTGGCTATCATCCTTGAACTGAAACCGGAGTAAATCTGTTGTTGGAGTTTCCCATGCCCGATGCCCTGATTACCCGTACCCCGTCTGCCTATGACTATCCGCTTTTGATCAAGAATCTGCTGTTCTGTCCCGTGGTTGATGCCCCGGATCAGGAGATTGTCTACCGTTCCCAGCGCTTTACCTACCGCGATCTGCGGCAGCGGGTGGCGCGGCTGGCCAATGCCCTGACCAGTCTCGGCGTCAAACGCGGGGATACGGTGGCGGTGATGGACTGGGACTCCCACCGTTACCTGGAATGCTTCTTTGCCGTGCCGATGATCGGTGCGGTGCTGCACACCATCAATGTCAGGCTCTCGCCGGAGCAGATTCTGTACACCATTGACCATGCTGAAGATGATGTGCTGCTGGTCAACAGCGAATTTCTGCCGATTCTGGAGCAGATCCGGGGCCGGATGGATACGGTCAAAAGCTTTGTGCTGCTGAATGATGAGCCAACAGCCCCTGAGAGCCACATCCCCTTTAGCGGTGAATATGAGGCGCTGCTGGCAGCAGCCTCAGATCAGTTCAACTTTGCCGACTTTGATGAAAATACCCGTGCCACCACCTTCTATACCACCGGCACCACCGGCATGCCCAAGGGGGTCTATTTCAGCCACCGTCAACTGGTGCTGCACACCATGGGGGTGCTTGCGGTGCTGGGGTCGTCGGTCAGCCACGGCGGTTTCAACCGCCAGGATGTCTACATGCCGATCACTCCGATGTTCCATGTTCATGCCTGGGGTCTGCCCTATGTGGCCACCATGCTGGGGGTCAAACAGGTCTACCCTGGCCGCTATCTGCCGGATCACCTGCTGGAGCTGATTGACAGGGAAAAGGTCACCTTCTCCCACTGTGTCCCCACCATCCTGCATATGCTGCTGAAACATCCCCATGCCGGGAGGATGGATCTGTCCGGCTGGAAGGTGATTATCGGCGGGGCTGCCATGTCGCGGGCGTTGTGTCTTGATGCCCTGCAGCGAGGGATTGACCTGTTTACCGGCTACGGCATGTCCGAGACCTGCCCGATTCTGACCATCTCACACCTGACACCGGAGATGCTGGAGCTTTCAGCAGAGGAACAGGCGGTTATCCGCTGCAAGACCGGCCGTTCTCTGCCATTGGTGGACCTGAAGATTGTGGATAGCACCCGGCAGGAGCAGCCTCGCGACGGCAAGAGTGCCGGTGAGATCGTGGTGCGGAGTCCCTGGCTGACCCAGGGCTACCTGAAGGATCACAAGGCCTCGGAACGGCTCTGGGAAGGCGGCTACCTGCACACCGGCGATGTGGCGGTGCGGGATGAGCTGGGCTATGTCAAGATTACCGACCGGACCAAAGATGTGCTGAAGGTTTCAGGGGAGTGGGTCTCGTCACTGGAACTGGAGGATATCATTGCCCACCATCCCGGTGTGGCTGAGGTGGCGGTGATCGGCCAGCCCGATGAAAAATGGGGTGAGCGCCCTCTGGCCCTGGTGGTGCCCAAGCCTGATAATCCGGTAACCGAGAAGGAACTGACCCATCTGGTGCGGGAATATGCCGATAAAGGGGTGGTTACCAAGCAGGTGGTGCTGCTGAAGGTCAAGCTGGTGGAGGCGATTGACAAGACCAGCGTGGGTAAAGTCAACAAGGTGGCGCTGCGGGAGAAGTATTTGTAACAGAACGCCCTTTTTCCGTTCTGAACACGTCAACCTGCGGCAGGTTTTGTGCGGCATACTGGCTGTATGCCTCCGCACCCTGCCTTGCTTGCCGTACCCAGAACGAAAAAATCATCGTTCCGGTTGCGGTTGTTCTGATTACATTTCCAGGATCACCGGCAGCACCATCGGTCGACGCTCGATACTCTTCTTGAAAAACCGCTTCAAGGTCTGGCGGACAATCTGACGCACCTCATCCCGGTCAGCCAGAAATTCAATGCTCAACTCTTTCAACGCCTCCCTGACCATCTCCTTGGCGGTCTGCAGGTAGGCCTGGCTTTCATCTTCAAACACAAATCCCCGTGACACGATCTCCGGGCCGTAGATGCATTCGCCGGTGTGCTGGTTGATCCCGATGATTACCAGCACCATGCCGTCTTCAGCCAGGTGGCGGCGATCCTTCAGCACCACCTCACCTACATCCCCAACCCCTTTGCCATCCACAAAGACCCGCCCGGTTTCTACGGTTTCTTCAATGCAGGCAGTCTCATTGTAGAAGCTGACCACCTCGCCATTGACCGCCAGCAGGCAGCGCTCTTCCGGTATCCCCACCTTCATGGCAAGTCTGCGGTGCAGTACCAGATGACGGTATTCACCGTGAATCGGCAGGAAAAAGCGGGGGCGGGTGATGTTCATCATCAGCTTCAGCTCTTCCTGGCTTGCATGGCCGGAGACATGCACCTCGGAGACCTTTTCGTGGTGCACATCAGCGCCGCGACGGTAGAGGTGGTTGATCAGCTCCGAGATAGTCCGTTCATTGCCGGGGATATTACGGGAGGAGAGGATGACGGTGTCGCCCTTTTCCAGCTTGATCTGTTTGTGATCGTCCATGGCGATCCGCACCAGGGCTGACATCGGTTCTCCCTGGCTGCCGGTGGAGATGATGCAGACCTGTTCAGGTGGCAGGTGGTTAAGCTCCCGGATATCCATCAGCAGGTCGTCGCTAATGGTCAGATAACCAAGGTTGCGTGCAATCCGCACGTTATTAACCATGGAACGGCCATTGAGCAGAACCTTGCGGCCATTGGCAGCAGCCACATCAGCCACCTGCTGGACGCGATGGATGTTACTGGAAAAGGCAGCCACAATGATCCGGCCCTTGCATTTGGGGAACAGGTCGCCCAATGCCTCCCCCACATAGCGCTCAGAGATGGTGTAGCCTTCCCGCTCCACATTGGTGGAGTCAGACAGCAGCGCCAGCACCCCTTGATCACCATAACGGGCAAAGGTGCCCAGGTCGGTCACCTCGCCATCCACCGGGGTTTGATCCAGCTTGAAATCGCCGGTATGGATCACCACCCCCTCGGGCGACCGGATCGCCAGGGCGCAGCCATCCACCACTGAGTGGGCTACCCGGATGAATTCAACCTGGAAGCAACCCAGGGTAACGGTATCACGGGGCTGAACCGGGTTCAGGTCTGCCTCTACCTTGTATTCCAGCAGCTTTCCTTCCAGAATTCCCAGGGTCAGGGCGGTGCCGTAGATCGGGGCCGGAAATTCACGCAGCAGGAACGGCAGGGCGCCGATATGATCTTCGTGGCCGTGGGTCAGCAGAATGCCGCGCAGTTTGTGGGCGCGCTCCCGCAACCAGGAAAAGTCAGGAATTACGTAATCAACCCCCGGCATGTCAGCATCAGGGAACATCAGGCCGGCATCAACCAGAATCAGATCATCGCCATATTCATAGGCCATGCAGTTGATGCCGATCTCACCTAGACCGCCTAGCGCAACGATGCGCAACGGCGAATTCGAACGGGGAGCGGCGTTGGCTTCGTCAGAGGCTCCTCGACGTACTGCTGTGTACGTCTGCGTCGCCTCTTCCTTGCCGCCTTGCTCGCCGCCCGAATACACCGCTGCTGTTTCTTCTCTGTCGTCATTCATGATTGATGTCCTTTTTACGCAGCAGCACCAGTGCCGCAATCTTTTTGTCGCAGCGGCTGATCCAGTCTGCGCCGGGCTGTTGCAGCCAGCGGGTGCCGTAGAAGGCACTGCGCAGCGAGCGGTAGGCCGCAAGCGCCTGATCAATATCGCCGCGACGTTCGGCAGCCTCGCCCAGGGCCCAGATGCGGGTTGCCGACGCTTCAACGCGGGATGAGAAAGGCAGGTACATCCTGATGGCTGATTCATAACCGGTCAGGGCCACCATGAAGTCACCTGCTTTTTCACCCTTGACCCCTTCGAGGTACTGGGTCTTCTGGCGTTGATGAACGTTGACTGTCAGCATTGCGAGGCTGAGTAGCAGAGCAGCCAGGATGGTTGTCAGGGTGCGGGCCATCGCTTACTCCTGGAAGAACCGGGGCAGAAAGGTGAGCAGTGCCCCCAGCAGCAGCATAATAATACCCAGCAACGCCGTCAGGCTGGGCAGCAGGTTGCGGGGCGAGGGCCAGCGGTGGGCAGCCGGAAATCCCCAGCCGCAGGCAGCCAGACCGGCTACAACCAACAACAGGTAGTAGGGACCTTTCATGACAGGCCACCTGCTATGGCGGTATGTACCCGCTGCATCAACAGATCCTCCGCCTCCGCACGTTTCAGACCGGTTGGCAGCGTAATCGGAGCATGTATCTTTACCTCAACCGGTCTGCCCAGGTTCAGGCCCAGGCTACCGCCGGGGTTTATGGCAAAGCTGCCCACGATACTGACCGGCACCACCGGTACGCCTGCCTTGACAGCCAGCAGGAAACCACCCCGTTTGAATGGCAGCAGCTGGCCATCTCTGGTGCGGGTTCCTTCGGGGAAGATGATCACGCTGGTGCCGCCTTTAATCTGGGCGGCAGCTTCGTCCATGCTTTTCAGGGCCTTACGACCATCACCACGATCCAGGGCAATATACCCGCCCCGCCGCATGGACCAGCCAAAGACCGGTATGTTAAAGAGTTCTTTTTTGGCAATCCAGGAGAGTGGGCGGGGAAAATAGCCTTGCATGGCCAGGATATCAAAGTTGCTGGCATGGTTACTCATTACAATGATCGGGCCATCGGGGATCAGCTCACTACCGCTGACACGTACCTTGATACCGGCCAGAGTAATGCCAAGCCGCCCCCAAAAACGGGCAAACCAACCGTAATTACGACGATCAATCAGGGTTGAGATAATTGCAGCAGCAGCAATGGGAAAGGTTAGCGGAAAGAATACCGCCATATAAAGTAGACCACGAATGACAGCCACAGTAAGACTCCTGGAGAAAAGCTGCGGAAGTGTAGCTATTTTAAGCGGTAAGGTCAAGCAGCGCCCTCTTTGCTTGCGTGCCTTTCATCGCAATGTTATAACGTGCTTCCACACAGACCAAGAAATCAGGAGGAATCCTATGGCCAGTCTAAATAAGGTAATGCTGATCGGAAACCTGGGAAAAGACCCGGAGGTGCGCTACACCACTTCAGGTCAGGCGGTGGCAAGTTTTAACCTGGCCACCAGCGAAAAGTTTAAGAATAAAAGTGGTGATTGGGAAGAGCGCACCGAATGGCATCGGGTGACCCTATGGGGCAAACTTGCTGAAATTGCCGGAGAATATCTGGCTAAGGGTAAGACCGTCTATATTGAAGGCCGTCTGCAGACCCGTAAGTGGACAGACCGGGACGGTAATGACAAATATACCACCGAGATTGTTGGCGACAAGATGCAGATGCTTGGCGGTAAGGGTGATGGAGGCAGCAGTAGCGGTGGCGGGGCCCGTCGTCCGGCAGCCGGTGGTGTGGCCGATACCACGGTCAGCTATGATGAACCGCCGTTCCAGGATGATGACATTCCGTTCTGAGGTTCACCTTTTTAACTGTTCAAAACAGAGCATAAGACTTCGGTTTTATGCTCTGTTTGTCTTTACAGGCGGTATTTACGTGCTATGCTGCCCAGAATGGTTTTCCATCTGCCTGACAGCAGTTATCGTTGCTGTCTGAATGAGGATTTATTATGAGTAACCAGGCTGATACAGCCCAGCCGACAACTGTCGCATCGGATGAAGTGGCTACAGAAACTCAAACTGATCCGACGATCGAAACATCGCCTGCGGAACAGGAACCAGCAGTGGTCGATGCTGCCGGTTCTGAGCCGGATGTTGGTGAACCGCCTGCCGTTGAGCCTGAACTGCAGCCAAAGTTGGATGGCAAGGTGGAGGAAGAGCTGTCTCTTGATGAGTCAGCTGGTATGGAGTCACCTGTTGTTTCGTCGGATCAGCAGCTGGAACCGGCTGCGGATGACGACGAGGATGGTGATGAGCTGCCGCTGGGGGTGACTGGTGAGGAGATTCAAACCCTGTCCGAACGTTTTAACGCCAGAGCCGGGATTGAGGAAGATCTGCAGCGGGCAGAAAACGAGATGAGCTACCTCAGAGAGCAGATCCGTCAGGATCCGACGGTTCTGGCAGCTGTCCAGGAGCAGCAGGGCAAGCTGGAATATATCGCAAATACCTCCTTTGATCTGAGCGAAAAGGTTTCGGAACTGTCTAAATCAGTGGCTATCGTGACTGCGCAATTGCAGAAGGTGTCAGAAGAGACCGAGCGTACCGTGAACTGGTCAGAGTCAACAAAGCTGGTAAACCCGCTTTCAAAGACATTTTTGATACTTGCAATTGTGACGCTTGTAGCTCTGCTGGGGGGGATGGGGTATCTGGCGGTCAACCAGATACAGCTGCAGCAACGGCAGGATAAGCTCTCCCATCTGGCAACTCAGGCGGTTGAGGCCCAGAACAAGCGCCAGGCAGAGTTTGACAAGCAGTTTGCAACTCTGGTTGGCAGTGAGCTCAAGCATGAGCGGGAGATGATCAGCAAGGAATCAATCCAGAGTAAACTTAATCATCTCCGTGGCGGTGCAGCTGAACTACGATTGCTGCGAAAGAGCAGTGGAGACTGGCTGCTTCCAAAAGGGAAGACAGAAGAGCCGATCACTGATCATGACCTGATTGAGCTGTTGAATCAGCTGTTTGAAAAATCAGGCAGGTCGCTGACCACCCATCCATCACTGCCGCCCCATAAGGTGGTCTCGATCCTTAAGCCGAACGGCAAGGGCGGTACTGAGCTGGTGGTGACCAAAGAGACGGTGCCGTAATGGGCTGCAGCGTGCCGGTATGGCTGCCTTAAAGACGCTGATGCCATTTTTGCAGGGGCTTCGCTGGCGATATGCCGTCGGAGCCTTTCTGCTGGTGCTTACCAACGGCTGTGCCCTGCTGATTCCCTGGTTGTTGAAGCTGGTGGTTGATGGTTTGCAGCATCCCGCACAGGCGGTGCTTCCGGCAAACAGAGCCGCAATACTGATTGCCGTGGTTGCCATCGGCTATGCAGTGGTCAGAATTTTTTCACGTACCATGATTCTAAACGCGGCACGGCTGCTTGAGTTCCAGATCCGTGAAGCGCTGTTTGCCCGCCTGTTGACCCTTGACCTGGGGTTCTTTTCCCGTGAGAGAAGTGGCGACATACTTTCCCGCTTTGCCAATGACCTGACCAATGTGCGGATGCTGACCGGTTTCGGGGCACTGAGTCTCCTGAACACCGTGGTGATCTATCTGGCCGGTATCTGGTTGATGGTCCAGATTAATCCCTGGCTGACCCTGGCTGCAGTGGCGCCGCTGCCTTTGATGGTGCTGGCGGTGCGGATGATGAGCAGCAGGATTTTTGCTGTCTCACGGCAGGCGCAGGAAGAACTTGCCCGGCTTTCCAGTCTGACCGAAGAATCTGTCGGGGCGATCCGGCTGATCAAGAGCTATTGTCGGGAGACGTATGTGGCGGGACAGTTTGACCGCATCTCGGAGCACTATCTGGCAAAGAACCTTGAGCTGGCACGACTGCGTGGGCTGGTGATGCCGATCATGGCACTGGCAACCGGGGCAGGGACGCTGGCGGTGCTGTATCTGGGGGGACGGCTGGTAATCAACAACCAGATCAGCCTGGGACAGTTTGTGGCTTTTTCCGGCTACCTGGCTCTGCTGGTCTGG
Organism: Trichlorobacter sp.; assembly: GCA_036786685.1. Lineage (GTDB taxonomy): Bacteria > Desulfobacterota > Desulfuromonadia > Geobacterales > Pseudopelobacteraceae > Trichlorobacter. Next base: position 3,730 of record DAIQQT010000037.1, on the reverse strand, counting down.
CCAACAGCGGTTTTGGGCTGGATTTTGACACTGCTCCAGCGCGGTGCCGCCTCCATGGCCCGTTTGAACGAGCTGCTGCAGAGCAGCCCGGCTGTGGCTGAAACATCAGGAGTCAGCCCGATACAAGGTCTGGGGCAAGGGCTTGAGGCGCGTGGACTCTGCTTCAGCTATGGTGAACGTCAAATTCTGTATGATATCAGCTTTACCCTCGCCCCCGGTGAGCGGGTTGGGATCACCGGACCGGTGGGCTGTGGCAAGTCAACCCTGCTACGTCTGATACCACGGCTATTGCCGCTGTCTGACGGCATGCTGTTTGTGGATGGCCAGGAGGTTTATGAAATGGAGCTGGCTTCAGTACGGCGCTTTATTGGCTATCTGCCGCAGGGAATGGCACTTTTCTCGCGCAGTATTGCGGAGAACGTCGCCTATGGCGGTGCGGGTTCTCTGGAGCTGGCCGTCCAGCGGGCAGGGCTTGATTCTGATCTACAGGGATTCAGCGCCGGGCTGGCAACAGTAGTTGGTGAACGGGGGGTGACACTTTCTGGTGGGCAGCGCCAGCGGGTGGCCCTGGCCCGGGCACTGGTACGGGAACCCCAACTGCTTTTGCTGGATGATCCGCTGGCCTCCGTGGATGCCGGTCGGGAAGAAGAGATACTGGGGGCTCTGGCTGAAAGCTGGCAGGATAAAGCGGTTCTGATGGTCTCACAACGTCTGTCTGCCTTTCGGGATTGCCAGCGGATACTGGTGCTTGATGAAGGCAGGATTGTGGAACAGGGCACGCCGGATGAACTGCTGCAGTTGGGTGGGAGGTATGCCGAGTTAGCCAGGATGCAGGGGAGGACTGTGAAGGGTGAAGGGTGAAGTTAGAAAGGGTACCCTAAGCCCACGTAGACTGCCGGTCCATCCTTGCCTACGCCTACATCGACCCTGCCGACGATATTGGGGCGAACCGTTGCCCTGAAGCCGATGCCGGGGTTGAACTCAAAATTCCGTGAGCTGGCCTTGTCAAAGCTTTCCATTACCGCTCCCAGGTCAATAAAGGGGGCCAGTTCCCAATCCGCTGTTACATTGAAGATCTCCCAGCGGAACAGTCGGATCCGCTCTTCCAGATTCAAGAGCAGGAAGCTGTTGTCGATAAAACGGTTTCTGCCGTAGCCCCGCAGGGTGTTTTCCCCGCCCAGAATACTCTGTTCAAGAAACGGCACCTTGCGGTTGTCAGTGTCTCCCAGGGTCTGGTTGTACATCAGCCTGAAGACCGAGATGAAGCGCTTGCCTTCATCATGGGGGACGTAGCCCTTTACCTCCACTTCATAGTGGCGATAGTCCTCTGCGCCGCCCAACGCCTTAATGGTCGGTTCAAAGGTGATCCGTGCATAGCCGCCATAGGTGGGCAGCGTTTTACTGTCGTAACTGCTGTAGATCAGTGAAATACGGGGGGCATGGGTGGTAAAGCCGTCTACCCCCGGTACATCCTGTGGGGCGAATTTGTCAGTGATGAAGGGAACGGATTTGATAGCGCCACTACCGATGGATACTGATCGAAAGCGGTGTCCCAGTTCCAGATAGTAGCGCCGTCCCAGAAACCAGGTGGCAGACAGGTTGTAGGTAATTTCACGGTTGGTATAGTTGGTTTCCAGCTCATTGGGGGTCCGTGCATGAAATCCGAAAAAGCGGGAAGAACCATCGGCAAACCAGCCAAGAAACCCTTTTAATTCCAGGTTGCCATGTAACAGGCTGATGTCACGGATTCTGGCTTCGTAATCAAAATTCTTTTTTTGTGATTGAGACAGATTGAATTCAATATTCTGTTCAGCACTGGGATTGACAGCGCCATACAGGGTGCCGGTAAAGCCAAAATTTTTGTTGTAGTTGATTTGAGGCGCCAGCAGGGAATAGACCTCATCCTTCTGGTTGTGGATCAGAAAGGCAGACAGGGCGCCGGCAGTGATTCCTTCATTGGGTGAGGTGGCGATAACCGGTAATGGAACCGTTACCACCTTGACCTGCTCACCACAGGACTCGTTGGTGACGATCGGCAGATCAGAACGGGGAATGACGGTGGTGCAGCCGCTTAAAACGGCAATGCATACGAACAGATATGCAATGCTTACAAAAGGTTGCCAGCTGGTTCTATGGTTGCGTGATAACGTTTTCATCGAGGAGGTTCTACACTGCTTACCAGAGGGTGTCAATATTTTCGGGACAGGTGCTGTGCTTGCGTAAGAAGCGCTTTACTGGTACTCTGACAGCACTTTTCTCCTGCCTGGAGCGGTCTGATGAACCTGAATACCCGTCTGGTCCTGATTATGATTTCACTGCTGGTATTGGCAGGGATGGCGCTTTTTACCCTGAACCAGTTTTCCCAGACTGCTTTGGTGCATGAGATCCAGGACAGCTCCCAAGAGATCTCAAAGGCGGTGCAGCTGAGTATTGCCGACCTGACCTCGGAGACGGAAACTTCCAGACTCTCTGACTATTTTGAGAGTGCGCGACAAAAGGGGATCAACGAGATCAATATCATCAACAGTGAAGGGGAGATTGTTGATTCCACCAATCCTGAAAAAATCGGCAAACTGAAGGATCTGAAAAAACTTGAAAAAGGTGTCAGGTCCGCCCCAAGAAAGGCGGAATCGGGAACGGTTCTTTCACAAAAACCCTACGATGTGGTGGTGCCTGTTATTGTTGGTGATGAACATCTGGGCTATGTGCAGGTTAATATGCTGCTAGATAATATCAAGAGTATCCAGCATTCAAATTTCATCAAGCGCCTGGTGGCAACAGGCATGGTCTTTACGGTTGGTATCGCCTTTTCAATTTACCTGTCCCGGCGTTACACCGATCCTATCCACCGGCTGGTGCAGGATTTCAAAAAGGTTTCCAGCGGCGATCTGTCGGTGACCATTCCGGTTGAGAGCCACGATGAGGTCGGGGAGCTTGCCAAGGGCTTCAATGAAATGGTGGAGAAACTGCGGGAGCGGGAGGTCCTTGAGAAACGTCTGTATGAGGCGGAACACCTCTCACGGGTAGGGCAACTGGCCTCCGGGATTGCCCATGAGATCCGCAACCCGCTTAACTACATCAGTCTGGCCATTGATCACCTGCGCAGCGAAGTGGTGGAACGGTGTCCTGAACGGGCCGGCGAGGTAACCGCGCTGGCCGACAAGATCAGGGAAGAGGTTCGTCGCGCCAATTACATGGTGATTAACTTCATGAACTATGGTCGTCCCCTGAAGTTGCGCAAGAGCGAGATAACCTATGCAGAACTGCTCGAACGCACTCTTTCGGTACTGCATGAGCGTCTGGCTGAACAGCAGGTAACAGTTGAAGCGAGCATCGCGGCGGACCTGCCGCCATTGTTGCTTGACCCGGAGCTGATGCGTAACTGCATCACCAATTTCATTACCAATGCTGCTCAGGCCATGCCTGACGGTGGTATGCTTGTGGTGAGTGCCGAACGGGATGAAACTCCCGGGTGGGTGCGGCTTGGCTTTAAAGATCAGGGCTGCGGTATTGCCGGAGAAGATCTGGAAAAGGTCTTTCAACCGTATTTTACCACCAAGGATGTGGGGATCGGTCTGGGGTTGGCCATTACCGAGCGGATTGTGAAAGCCCACGGTGGTGAGATTCTGGTGGTCAGCAATCCCGGTGAAGGAACCACCTTTACCGTGCGGTTGCCGATGGAGGAAGCAAAGGGATGAGTGGAAGCATTTTGATTGTTGATGACGAAAAG
>DAIQQT010000036.1:0-12786 GCA_036786685.1 Trichlorobacter sp. | reverse complement strand
GGGCGAATCAAAAAACTGTCTCAAGCTTTTAACTCATAGATTTTATCTCTGTGACCTCTGTGTCTCTGTGTTTCAACTGCTTTTTCCGGGTTTACTGCAGTCTGAAACGTGAAACCGCTCCCTGTAACCCCTCAGCCATCCCCGAAAGATTCGATGCCGCATCTGCGGTCTCGTGGGAACCACGTGCCGTGTCCTGAATGATCTGGGTCATACGGTGGATGTTATCGGTAATCTCACCGGTGGTGGCGCTCTGTTCTTCAGCTGCTGTAGAAATCTGCCGTACCTGATCCGCAACAGCATCAATCTCAGCCAGAATCTGCTCCAGGGCCGCACCGGAACGCTCGGCATCATGGGTACCGGCCTCAACCTCACGAACCCCTTCATTCATCGCGTTTACTGCACTCTTGGTCTCCGACTGGATCGCCTTGATCATCTCACCGATCTCGCGGGTGGCCTTGGTAGTCCGTTCAGCCAAGGCACGTACTTCATCGGCAACCACCGCAAAACCACGCCCCATCTCACCGGCACGGGCCGCCTCAATGGCGGCATTCAAGGCCAGCAGGTTGGTCTGGTCAGCAATATCTTCAATGGTGGCAACAATGGCGCCGATCTGGTCGGATCGTTCGCCCAGCAAATCAACGGTACGGGCGGTATCCTGAACACGGGAGGCTATTCTACGCATCCCCTCAACGGTCTGGCGCACCACATCTGAACCATCCTGTGCAGCCCGGTTGGCCCGCTGGGAACCTTCCACTGCAATCTGACAACTGTGGGCTATGTCGTGGCTGGTGGCTGCCATCTCTTCACTGGCAGTGGCAACACTGATGGTCTGGGCAGCCGCAACTTCAGCACCGCCGGCAATCTCGGTTGAAGTGCCATTCAATTCTCTGGTTGCAGCGGTAACAGCCCCTGCCGTTGCATTCACCTGGGCAATCAGATCCCGCAACTGTTGCACCATCGCGGCAAAAGAGCGGGCCAGATTCCCCATTTCATCACAGCAGTGGGCATCAACCGTTACGGTCAGGTCACCTTCAGCAACTTTCTGGAAACGCAATTGCAGCTGTTGCAGAGGATTACTGATTCTTCCAGCGACAAAGAGCCCTATGGCAAGTGCCACGGCAACGGCCGCAACAGACATGACCAGCGAGAAGACCAAAGCGGTCCTGGCAAGCCGGGCATTGTTTGCAGCAGTCTCTTTGGCATGCTTCACGCTGACCGCTGACATCTTGTCCAGCCCCTTCAGCATGGCATTTGCATAACGACCGGCATCCCCCCTGGCAATCGACAGCGCTTCATCATTCTTGCCGGCCAGCGAGAGATCAATCATCTGCTTCAACAGCGGTACATAGGCATCAAAAGAGCTTTTAAACTCTGCAAAGGCGGCCTTTTCCTCAGCACCATCCATCTTTTTGACATAGGCAGCGGTCTTGGCCTCAAGCGCTGCCAGGCTTTCCTTCAGGCTGTCCGCGATCTCCTCACGTTCATCAGGATCAGTGGCGCCGATCAGGGCACGGGTGCTGACCCGGTTTAACAGAAAGGCCTGGGTAATATCCCGCAGTCCGGCCAACGGCACGGCCACCTCCTGGTACATGAAGGTGTCAGCCTTTTCCATCTTCTGGATATTGATAACACTGACCGCCCCCAGCAGACCGGCAAAGGCGGCAACAACCAGAAATGCAATCACCAGCTTGGTTCTGATCCCCAGGTTTTCAAATGTAGTTGGCATACAACCTCCCTTCAGACGGTCACTTCTGCTCGATTTTATCCCAGGTCGGTTTTTCATTGGGATTCTGCAGGCGGAACAGCAGATAAGCCGCTGCCTTTTTCAGCTTCTCGGTTGTCTTAACTTCTTTCGCAAAGCACTCCAATGCCGCAACCATGCGCGCACGGGAGTAGTCAGCGAGCACCTCCTGCTCAATGATGGTTCGCAAGGTGGTCAACGCTTGTTTGTGCTGCTCTGCTTCATTCAGTTTACCGGGGTCCAGCAAGAAAACAAGTAGCCAGGCCATTGTCTGTTCTTCAGTACCGGTTGCAGTATCTGCAAACTGCAGCAAAGCGGTTGCCAGGCTGGACTGTTCAGCCTGATTAAGTGAACTTTTTTCAAGATAGTCCCGCAGGAACCGAAGCGCTGCCAGGTGATGCCGCTCTCCGGGGACATTAAACAGCAGCAGATTGGCGGCCTGGGGCTTCAGTTCGTCATGCTGATAGCTTTTCAGGAAACTCTGCAGGATCCGGGCGATCTTATCCGTGGCTAGTTCTGAAAGTCCGCCACCGGTCAGCTTGCTTCTGACCGTTGACAACAGATCCTGTTTCACCGGGTGACCACTGTACACCACCGCCATGATGCCATCTTTGACCTCATCATCGGCGGCAAAATCCCACAGCTCTTCCACCTGCTTCAGAATGGTGGTGCGGAAGCGCTTGACCTTATCCATCTTGGTAATCTCTTCCGGCTCCCAGCTTTCCGGCCAGGTATCAATATGGTTGTCAACCTCATCCTCATTCCAGGTCTTCTCCAGCAGGAAGGTAAAGTAGGTCAGGATCTTCAGCTGGTAGACCTTGCCCCCCTCCTGCAGCGGACGCAGCAGATCTTCAAGGTAGCTGGCAGTCAGGCCGCAGGTACCGCTACAGAGGAAGCGATAGACACTCTCCCCCTTCTCAACCTGCTTCTCAATATATTTTGCCTTAAGGTGGGCACCCAGTGCAGTGGTGGAGACCTTCTTGAAGAAAACCGACAACAGGTTAGTGGCATGGTGTTTGACCGGCATCTCAATCTCATCGGAAAGTACGATATCAAGACAGGCATTGAAGATCTTGACCTGTTCCGGTTCATCTTCAGAGGCATCAATATACTGTTCAAGGATATCAATAATTTCGACAATATGGGAGCGATTGCGACTGGAAAGCAGACTGGTCAGGGTAATCCGCAACGAATCCGCATCAACAATACCGAACAAAAAACGGACCGCAGCATTACGCCGGGCCGGACCTTTGTGCTCGGCAGAACGCAACACCTGCAGGATACTGGCAGCCGGATCAGCCACCCAGCCGGGGATCAACGCCTCCAGCAGCAGTTCTGCCTTGCGGCGGATATGGGCATCAAGATCGTTCACAAAGTAGCGGGCGATCTCGATCTTGAACTCACGACCGGCATTGGACTCAATAATCAGTGAAAAAGCGGATGCCTTGTCCTTGGCCGAAAGTTTGGCGATATCTTTCTTGGCCCGGGCACTGTCATTGATCTTGATGTAAAATCCAATAATGTCTTTGACGCCGACTTCTGCTTCAATATCCTTCATAGCACCCTCTCGATGGGTAATGGCACTCTGTAATTTCAGATCAGATCAATTATGATTTTTCATGGTAATGATCGCTTCCCGGGCCAGGCAATCGCAACGTTCGTTTTCCGCATGTCCGGCATGTCCCCGTACCCACTGCCAGGCGATCTGATGGGGCTTGACGGCCTCAACCAGCGCTTCCCACAGGTCACGGTTCAGCACCGGTTCTTTCTTGCTGTTCTTCCAGCCATTGCGCTGCCAGCCGGACAGCCACTCGGTCATACCCTTTACCAGATACTGGGAATCCGTGGTTATGGTCACCCGGCAGGGACGGGTCAACTGCCGCAACCCTTCCAGTGCGGCTGTCAGCTCCATCCGGTTGTTGGTGGTCTCCGCTGCAGCACCGGACAGTTCTTTTTCCGTACCACGGCAACGCAGGATGGTACCATACCCACCAGGACCGGGATTGCCACTGCAGGCACCGTCACAGAAAATCTCAACATCCGCCAGGGGCTTACTTTTCAACGCGTCCGACATAGGCCCCTTCCTGCTTGAGCAGTTCAACAATCCCGTCCATCACCCGCTCAACAATCAGCTGATGGGTTTCCTTGCAGTCCTCAAGCTCAAACAGATCATCAAAGCAGATCTGCGGCCCAAAGACAATCGCCCCCTGGGCCCCCAGACTGGGGAATTTCCAGTGATTCAGCCCCACCAAGGCAGTAGGAATCACCGCTGGCCGGGTATCAAAAATGATCTTGCCAACCCCGCGATTTCCCTGCCCAAGCCTCCCGTCCTTGTGACGGGTACCTTCAGGAAAGAGCATCACCTTCTGGTCTGCCAACAGATCATTCAACACCTTGCCGGCCTTGACATCCCTACCCCGCCGCACCGGAAAAGCTCCCCATGACGAATAGATAAAACGTTGAAACGGCTTATGAAACAGCTCTTCCTTGGCCGGCGCCCAGAGCATCTGAAACGGGTGTCTGCGTAAAGCGGCCCAGGGGAGAAAAATGGTCTCATAGGCAGAGATATGATTTGAGGCCAACAGCACGCCACCTGTGTCAGGAATATGCTGTTCTCCCTTGATTTTCATCCGGTTCAACAGCGAGGCATAGCTACCAACCACATAAATCGAAAAGGTCACCCAAAAACGCTGTAGAAATGAAGCCTTTGCCACGTTCTTCCTTTACTGCCAAATGTAAGTTTCTGTCGTATTCACCCTATACCACGCAATCGGCTGTTCAGCAATAACTCAGGGACAAGTCGGATATAAACGGTGCTGATTGCACTTACAGCGCAGATAGCGTATACTCAACTTCTTTCATCAAGTAACTATGCTCACATACGAGGCAGGATACCCGACACCCATGGAGCAATCAGAACAGAAATACCTGATCGGACGCCAACCGATTCTGAATCGTGACGAGCAGATCTGTGCCTACGAGCTGCTGTTTCGTTCAGCACAGTCTTTGTCCGAGGCCAATGTCAGCGACGCCTCCCAGGCTACCGCCAGCGTCATTCTTAACACGTTGGCAGGCTTTGGGGTCAAGCAGATCCTGGGAAAACATCTGGGATTCATCAACCTTGAGCTGGACATCCTGATGAGCGACTCACTGGAACTGCTGCCCAAAGAGATGGTGGTGCTGGAACTGCTGGAGACCCTTGAGGTGACCCCGGCACTGATCGAACGCTGCCGCGAACTGAAGGAGGCCGGATTTGTGCTGGCCCTGGATGACCACGACTATGATCCGATCTACGAAGAGCTGTACCAGATTATCGATATCGTCAAAGTAGACCTGATGGCCACCCCGGTGGATACCCTGGGGGCAACCATTGAATGTTACCGCAACTATCAGTTCAAACTGCTGGCGGAGAAGGTTGAGACCAAGGAAGAATTTCTGAAATGCCTTGATCTGGGCTTTGATTATTTTCAGGGCTACTATTTTGCCAAACCTGCAGTGATTGAAAAGAAGAAGATTGATGAAGGCGGGGCTGCACTTTTAAAGCTGATGCGCCAGTTAATGGATGATGCCGAGATGGAAGAGGTTGAAAAGACCTTCCGCAGCAGTCCGGGCCTGACCTACAAACTGCTCTTGCTGGTCAACTCCGTCTCCTTTGTCGGCCTCCAGAAAATCCAGACCGTACGCCATGCCATCAGCATGCTGGGTAGGGCTCAGATCAAACGCTGGGTGCAACTGGCCCTGTTTGCCACCGATGACAGCCATGCCATGGAAAACCCGCTGGTGGATATGGCAGCCGTGCGGGGTGGCTTCATGGAGCAGATGGCAACCGTCTGTCCCCGGCTGCGGGGTAACCGTGAGGCAGCAGACCAGGCCTTTATGACCGGTATTTTATCACTGCTTGAATCATTGTATGATATCCCCATGGGACAGATTGCAGAAGAGCTGAACCTTTCTGAGGATGTACAGCAGGCACTGGTAAGTCGGGAAGGGACCTACGGCAACCTGCTTGCCCTGGCCGAGGCCCTGGAACAGGTAGATTTTACCAAGGCGTCTGAACTGCTTGGCACGCTCTCAATCCCCTACAGCACGGTTATGGATGCCCAGATGAAGGCCTATAACTGGCAGGCGGGCATGGGGTAATGGCCAACAGCCCGACATTTTCCGTCAGCCCCCGGAAACAACAGGCCTTGCTGGACCGGATGGCAGAATTGGGCATCCGGGAAGAAGAGATTGAAGAACGCTTTGTCCGCTCCTCAGGCAGGGGTGGTCAACACCTGAACAAAACCTCCAGCGCCGCCCAGGTCCGCCACCTTCCCACCGGCATTGAAGCCCGCTGCGGACGTGAACGCAGCCAATCCCTGAACCGCTTTCTGGCAAGAAGGGAGCTGCTGGAGAAAATCGCCCGCAGTCGCGGCCTGCCCACGGTTGAAGATGAAGAGGCAGCCCGTATCCGCAAACAAAAAAGCCGCAGAATCCGCCGTTCAACCAACAAACAACAGAACACCGACACCCCATGATAGCTCACACAACCCTTTGTCGCCTTGAATTCAACAAAGTCCTGCAGGTGGTTGCAGGGCACGCCCGCAGCGATGCCAGCACCGCAGCCATCATGGCCATTGCTCCCCTGCAGTCTGCTGCTGCCATCACCCTCACCTGGCAACGGATCGAAGAGATCCGTACCCTGCTGCGGCAACGGATCAGCCTGCGGATCAGCCGTTTCAGCGATATCCGCCCCCTGCTGGATCAGGTGCGACCGGACGGGGCGATCCTCTCCCCCTTTGGTCTGCTGGAGTTCATACCGGTGCTGGGATCCCTGGCTGAACTTTGCAAACAGCTTGCTCCACGGGATGACATCCCTGCCCTGCGCCTTTTGGAACCGTTTCCGGTTGCCTTCAGCGATATCCTTGAACCGCTCTCTGCCACCCTGGATGACGAAGGCACCATTCTTGACTCTGCCTCCCGTGAGCTGGCCGAGATCCGCAAGGCTAAGCGGGCCCTGGCAGCCCGGGTTCGCCGCAAGCTGGAAGAGTTTGTCCGCAAGCATGAAACCGCCATCTTCCTGCAGGATGATTTCATCACCATCCGCTCCGGCCGCTGGGTCATCCCGGTACGGATGGACTCCAAGGGGATGGTGCCGGGGGTGGTTCATGATGTTTCCTCCTCCGGCGAAACCGCCTTCATGGAACCACTGGAGATCATACCCTTTGTGAACGAGCTGGAAAACCTGTCTGCCGAAGAAAAGGCAGAGGAGATCCGCATCCTGCGTCAACTCTCGGCCTGGATCAGAGAGGATGCAGACCGGATCGCCGCCTGTTTTACCACCCTGGTGGAGCTTGATCGTCTGGACTGTATCGCCCGCTTTAGCGAGCAGTTCAACATGGCAGTGCCGGAACTGAACCACAACGGGCAGCTGCGACTGCTTTCCGCCCGCCACCCGCTGCTGATGGTAATGCGGGCAGAGCAGCAGAACGCTACACCGATTGTGCCACTGGATCTGGAACTTTCCAGTGCTCAGGTTCTCGTGATAAGTGGCCCCAATGCCGGCGGCAAGACCATCGCCCTGAAGACTGTCGGCCTGATTACTGCCATGGCCTTGTCCGGCATGCCGGTGCCGGCCTCCCCCTCTTCATCCCTTCCCCTGCTGGATGCCCTGTTAGTGGATATTGGTGATGAACAGTCCATTGAACAAAGCCTCTCCACCTTTTCTGCCCATGTAGCTGCCATCAGCAAAATCCTTGACCAGGCCGGTTCCCGCAGTCTGGTACTGCTGGATGAGCTGGGCACCGGCACCGAACCGCTGCAGGGGGCGGCCATCGGCTGCGCTGTCCTGCAGGAACTGCAACAACGGGGCGCTGTGGTGCTGGCCACCACCCACCTGACCGAGATTGTCGGATTTGTCCAGCAGACGGTCGGGATGCAGAATGCCGGTATGGAATTTGACAGCGCCACCTGGACCCCGCTCTACCGGCTGGTAATGGGAGAACCGGGCCAGTCCCATGCCCTGGAGACCGCCCGGCGCTACGGCCTGCCTGAATCTGTCCTGCAGACCGCACGTGCCCTGCTGGGGGATGCAGGCACCGCCTTTTCAAACATCATTGAGGAGCTGCGCCAGAAACGTAACGCACTGGCAGAGGAGCTTGCCGATCAACAACAGGAGCGGCAACGGCTTGATAGTCTGGCTTTGGCACTGAAACAGCAAGAAGCTGATCTTGCCCGCCTGCGCCAGGAGACCATTGAAAAGGCCCGTCAGGATGCACGGGACACCATCACCGCTGCCCGCCGTGAAATGAATCTGCTGCTGGAACAGTTCAAGCAGGATCGCCGCAAGGAAACAGAGGGAAAGTTCAGACAGAGAGCAGAAGAGCTGGAAGCCAGCTTTGCCCCGACCGGACAGCAGCCACCATCCGTTGATGCCCTGCAACCCGGCAGCATTGTGCAGGTGCGCTCTCTTGGACGGGAGGCCACAGTCATCAGCGTTGATCAGCCACGCAACAAGGTCCGGGTCAGGGCCGGCAGCATCGAGATGGAAGTGCCGCTGCACGGCCTGATTATCTGCACTGCCGCAGCAGGCTCCAAACCACGTAAAAACGCACCTGAGATCAAGATGAAACTCCAGCCTGAAGAGGCTGCCAACGAACTGAACCTGATCGGCAAGCGGGTGGAAGAGGCACTGCTGGAACTGGAAGGCTTTCTGGATCAGGCAGTTCTGGCTGGGCAGCGGGAAATCAGGATTATCCACGGCATCGGCACCGGCACCCTGCAACGGGCAGTGCGTGAATTCCTGGGACGGCATCCACAAGTAAACAGTTTCCGCCCCGGCGAGCCCCATGAGGGACGGGACGGGGCAACCGTAGTTACCCTGAATCTTTAACTTCAGCACGTATAGAAGCTGACAAGAAATCATGATAATAGCCCGCAGATGACGCTGATTTAGCGGATTCACGCAGATCGCTGTTCATTTTTATAATCCGCTAAAATCAGATTTGATCCGCGTGCTATGTTTTAGGGAGTTCGACATACTGTATGAGCGAATTTATTATTGAGATCACCGAAGAAGAGATCAGGCGTGAACGGGATAAATCCCGTGAACTACGCCGCAGCCGCTGGTGGAAAAACCGACTGGCCCTGGGGATCTGCCACTGGTGCGGCAACCGCTTTAGCCCGGACGAACTGACCATGGACCATATTGTACCGGTCACCCGTGGCGGCAAGGCCAGCCGCAACAACGTGGTTCCGGCCTGCAAGGAATGTAACAGCCGCAAGAAATACCTACTGCCGATGGAATGGGAAGAATACCTGACCAACGCACGGCAACCGGAAGAGGATCAGGCATGAAGGCACACTACAAGGCGGTAATCTACGATTGTGACGGGGTGATCCTGGACTCCATCGAATCCAACTATATCTTCTACAACCGGATCATGGCCGGTCTGGGCAGGCCGGAGATCAACCGGCTCTGCACTGAATCGGAACGGGTGCTGCACACCTTTTCCTACCTGGATGTGATTGAGCATTTCTTCGGCAACGACCCGCAGAAGGAGCAAGCCATTGCCATCGGTAAGACCATCCGCTACAAGGAACTGATGCCGTACATGCGGCGTGAAGAAGGGCTGGTGGAAACCCTGACCGCTCTGAAGGGAAAGGTTGAACTGGCGATCTGCACCAACCGGGCCGCCTCCATGGAAATGATCATTGAAGACTTCGGCCTGGAAGGTTTCTTCGGCTGCGTCATGACCGCCGGTAAGGTACAGAACCCCAAGCCCCACCCGGAACCGCTATTGAAGGTACTGGAACATTACGGCATTGCCCCGCAGGAGGCGTTGTTCGTCGGCGACAGCGCAGTGGATATGCAGGCCGCTGCGGCAGCCGGAGTACCGTTTATCGCCTACAAATCAGACCTGCCAGCCCTGGCGGTGATTGAACGGCACCAGCAGTTACTGGAGCATGTCCTGTAATAATAAAAACGGGCGCCGTTTCCGGCGCCCGTTTGAATCAGTCTTTCTTGAGCGAAATCCCTAATTCGCTAATTTTCTTACGCAGGGTATTGCGATTGATCCCCAGCACATCGGCTGCCCGCACCTGATTCCCACGGGTTTTTTCAAGTACAAAGCGGATCAGGGGCCGTTCCACCTGTTCCAGCACCCGATCATAGATATCCCCTTTATCCAGCTTTTCAATGCCGTTCATGGAGCTGCGCAGTTTGCCTTCAACCAGCGATTCCAGGGATTGTTCCTGAGGCACGGCGTGGATGGTTTCCTGACGGTTGGTCAGGCCGGTAAAATCTGCCGAGGTCAGCAGCGGATCACCGGACAGAATAACGGCCCGCTTGATGGTGTTTTCCAGTTCCCGCACGTTGCCGGGCCAACCGTAGCTGCAGAGCAGATCCATCGCCTCCGGGGCGCATTGTTTGGTGGGTATTTCAAGTTCGGCACAGGTCCGCTCCAGAAAGTATTCCACCAGGGCGGGAATATCCTCGCTGCGTTCCCGCAGCGGCGCAAGGTTGATCGGCACGACATTCAGGCGGTAGTACAAGTCTTCCCGGAACTCACGGTTGCGTACCCGCTCTTGCAGTTCCTGATTGGTGGCTGCCACCACCCGCACATCAACACTCAGGTTCTGGGAACCACCGATGCGGGTGATCTCCTGTTCCTGTAACACCCGCAGGATCTTTGCCTGCAGGTCCAGCGGCATGTCACCGATCTCATCCAGAAAAATGGTGCCGTGGTTGGCCTGTTCAAACTTGCCGGTCTTGCGCTCGGTGGCGCCGGTAAAGGCCCCCCGCTCACTGCCGAACAGTTCGCTTTCCAGCAGATCTTTGGGGATGGCAGCGCAGTTGATCGCCACAAACGGCTTGCCTAACCGGCTGGAGTTAAAGTGAATCGCCCGGGCGATCAGCTCCTTGCCGGTACCGGATTCACCCTGAATCAGCACGGTGACATCACTGCCGGCCACCTTGCCGATGGTCTTGTAGACCTCCCGCATGGCGGTTGAATTACCAATAATGTTCTTCTCTACCTGGTAGCGGTCCTTCAGTTCCTGCTTGAGCAGGGTGACCTGGTTGCTGACATCCCGTGCCCGGCTGACTTTTTCAATGATAGCGTCAATCACCTCAAGATCAAACGGCTTGGTGATATAATCGTAGGCACCGCGTTTCATCGCCTCAACCGCTTTCTTCATGCTGGCCTCAGCGGTCATGACCACCACCAGCAGGTCCGGCCGCAGCTCCCGGGCCTTATCCAGAAACTCAAGACCGGACATACCCGGCATCTTGATATCCACAATCACCAGGTCATAGGACTGTTCCCGCACCTGACGCAGGGCCTGATTACCATCGGCAGCCAGATCTACTGAATATCCTTTTTTGCGTAATGCCTTGGAAAGTACCCAACGCATGCTCTCTTCGTCATCAGCCACCAGTATCCGATGCAGTCCCATGCTGTCTATCCTTTCGCGGGTGACTGAATCAGCGGCAACAGCACGCTGATCCTGGTCCCCTGTCCCGGTTTTGAGTCTATCTTGAGCATACCGCGGTGTTCAGCCACTATCTTCTGGCAGATGGCCAAGCCCAGGCCGGTACCGTTATCCTTGGTACTGAAAAACGGCGTCCCCACCTTGGCAAGATTTTCTTCTGATATGCCGGGGCCGGTGTCAGCCACTTCCACCGCCACCATCCGCGAACGGTTCTCGTTACGGGCCAGATGATATTCTGCCAGTACCCGGCTTGATACCGTTACCCGTCCGCCGTCCACCATCGCTTCAATGGCATTGCGGATTAGGTTCAGAAAAACCTGGGTCAACTGGGCCTCATCGGCCATGATCGGGGGGATACTGGGATCAAATCCGGTGGAGATAATAACATCACGCTCCCCGGCAGCCTCGCGCTGCAGCAGGATGATATCCCCCAGCACCATATGCAGGTTAACCGGGGTGTAGCGTGGTCCACGAGGCGAGGCCAGATCCAGCAGCTGGCGGATAATCCGGTCGATCCGCTCTGCCTCTTTTATCATCACCCGTGGATATTCCTGCAGGTCGCTCTCTTCATCAAGTTCCCGTTCCAGCAGTTGGGCCGCCCCTTTGATCCCACCCAGCGGGTTCTTGACCTCATGGGCCAGACCGGCGGCCAGGGTACCCAGGGTGGCAAGCCGGTCGGCCTGCCTGACGGCGGCTTCAAGTTCGCGGATGGAGGTCAGATCACGCAGGGTCAGGATAACGCCGATCGCTTCGCCGTTCGGCATCACCAGCGGAAAGGTGGTGGCATTGGCCGGAATAACCCGACCGGATGGATTTAAAACCACATTATCCTGATCAGAGAGCGAGACACCACTGGCGGAGGTCCGCTCAACCATATCCACCAGGATCGGTTCTGCCTTGAATGAATCAATAAAGCGCGCACCAACCACCTGACGCCGGGAACGACCGGTCATCTCCTCGGCAGCAGGGTTTATCAGCGTCACCATCCCCTCGCCGTTGATCACGATTACCCCGTCCCCCACACTGTCAAGCACCGTAAGGGCGTATCCACTCAGGTCAGTATGCACCGTATTGGTTAATCTCCTGTTTCTTTTATCTCTCTGATCACGGCCAGCAGCTCGTCGGTATTCCGTGCGGTGTTGACAGTCCGGCGCAGGGCCGCTGCCCCCGGTATGCCATGGATGTACCAGCCCAGATGTTTCTTCATCTCCCGCACCGCAACCGCTGCACCGGCATAGTTGCTGAACAGGGCAAGATGTTGCTCAGCCATATTCATCCGGTCTGCACAACGTGTCGGCGTTATTGGCCTTCCCTCCAGCAGCTCACGGGTCTGATGGAAAATCCAGGGATTTCCCAAAGCCCCCCGCGCCACCATCAGGCCGTCGCACCCGGTATCCTGCAACATTTTTTGGCAATCCTGCGGGGTAAACAGATCGCCGCTGCCGATCACCGGTATTGTTACCAGTTGTTTCAAGCGAGCAATATGCTGCCAGTTGGCCTGACCGTTAAACATCTGAGCCCGGCTGCGGGGATGCAGGGTAATGGCATCACACCCTTCCGCCTCGGCAATCCGC
>DAIQQT010000408.1:0-2452 GCA_036786685.1 Trichlorobacter sp. | reverse complement strand
CAGTCACCGGCAGCAAATACGCCGGGGATGCTGGTCTGGGTGGCAAATCCTTCAGAACCGCCTTTGGTCTTGAGATAGCCGTCCTGCATTGCAAGCTGGCCGTCAAAGATGCCGGTGTTGGGTGAATGCCCGATGGCGATAAATGCAGCCTCTACGCTGATCTCTTTGGTTGATCCGTCTCGAATATCCTTGATTCTGATGCCGGTTACTCCGTTGCTGTTGCCAAGCACTTCATCCAGGACATGGAACCATTCGATTGTTACCTTGCCTTCAGCTGCCTTGGCTTTCAGCTTGTCAGAGAGGATCTTTTCCGATCTGAACTGATCGCGACGATGAATGACCGTAACGTGGGAGGCGATATTGGCCAGATAGAGTGCTTCTTCCACGGCGGTATTGCCTCCACCGATCACAGCTACCGGCAGGTCGCGATAGAAAAAGCCGTCACAGGTGGCGCAGGCTGACACCCCTTTGCCTTTAAATGCCTCTTCAGACGGCAGTCCCAGATATTTTGCCGAGGCGCCGGTGGCAATGATCAGGGCGTCACAAGTATAGGTGCTGCCGCTATCTGCAGTCAGTACAAAGGGGCGTTGCGTAAGGTTGGTCGCAACGATCTGGTCATAGATGATGCGGGTATCAAACCGTTCGGAATGCTGGCGCATCCTCTCCATCAGGTCAGGACCTTCAACTCCGGCATGGTCGCCGGGCCAGTTATCCACTTCAGTGGTGGTGGTGAGTTGACCACCCGGTTGGAGACCTGCGATCAGTACCGGACTGAGGTTTGCCCGTGCTGCGTACACGGCGGCAGTGTAACCGGCAGGGCCGGAACCGAGAATAATCAAGCGATGATGTTCCGTTGTGCTCATCAAACCATTCCTTTCAACTAAAAAGTGACTACTTTGTCGGAATCGACAACCAGGTCATAGAGTTCCTGCATGGTGGCGGTGTCGCAGATATCACTGCCAGCCAGATCGCGTAGCTTCATGCATGAGCCACAAGACAGGATAGTGCCGCCCATTTGGATAAGGCTGGCAGCCTGTCCCTTGACATCAAAACGGGGATCATCGAGCCGAACAGTTTCAACACCATCTGCCGTGAGGAATACAGTGACTCCATCCCCCTTTTTACAGGAGAAGTTGGCGAACCTCAGTGCCGTAAAGACCTGTTCTGCATTGGATTGTGTAATGACAACGGCTAGTTTCATGGCAGTGCCTCCTTGAATGGTATGGCGTTTATTGTTTTTCTCCGTTTTCAGAGCTGCGCATGCAGCATTGTACTTTGGGGCCTTTGCTTTCCGGCTGTTCGTTGCGCAACAAGCTCAAGACCCCTTCAACCAGCTCAGGTCGGCAGACATAGTAGCAGCGCTGGGAACCATCCTGTGCAAAGTCTACGATCCTGGCGTTGCGTAATACTGTGAGATGCTGGGAGATATTAGCCTGTGAAGCAGGCAGGATTTCGTGAATGTCGGTCACACATTTGGTGCCTTTCAGAAGTTCCATCACGATCTGCAGGCGGGTAGGATGACCGAGGGCCTTCAGGATAGTTACCCAATAATTTTCAATAATAGCCGACATGACAGCCCCTTAAATGATATTCGCATATTCTAATATCATGACAAAGTGTGCTTGTCATCAAGTTTGTGGCTGACCAGCGTTGTTGCGCCTGCTGTATTCACCATGGCCCCCGTACTCTAAGCCGTTGTAAACAACCTTTAGGCTACTGTAGAGCGCCATTTTTTGACTCAGGTCATGCTTGTAAGAAGATATCCGACATATTCTGAAGACGTGATTACGTTAGAACAGAGGAGATCTCGGCATGCACTCGGTGTCAGCAAAAAACGTAACCCGTATCCGTCTGTTGGTGCAGTGGTTGTTTCTGTTCTGGATCATTGGCATCGGCATCCGCTTTGGTCTGTTTATCGCTGCGGTTGAGCAGGGTAATCCGCAGCCGTTCTTTAGCCGTCCTGCCGGAGTGGAGGGCTTTCTGCCGATTGGGGCATTAACCAGCCTGAAACACTGGCTGGTCAGCGGGCAGATTCACCCGGTACATCCGGCAGCATTGGTGATCTTTCTGGCAATCCTGCTGATGAGCCTGCTGGCCAAGAAATCGTTCTGCTCCTGGATCTGCCCGGTGGGTACGTTGTCAGAGGCCGTGCATAAGCTGGGGGCGCGGCTGCTGGGGCGGAATTTCACGGTCTGGAGACCGCTGGATCTGCTGCTGCAGGGGATCAAATACCTGCTGCTGTTCTTTTTTGTGAAGGTGATCCTGCTGGATATGCCGGCCTTTGCGGTTGCTGCCTTTCTTGATACGCCGTACTGGGCGGTCAGCGATATCAAGATGCTGCGGTTCTTTACCCAGATTTCAGCCATCGCCCTGACGGTGCTGATCGTGTTGACGGTGTTGTCGCTGCTGTACCGCAATGCCTGGTGCCGCTACCTGTGCCCCTACGGTGCTC
>DAIQQT010000035.1:6099-13031 GCA_036786685.1 Trichlorobacter sp. | reverse complement strand
GTGTTGAGACCGTAGCAACCATCACCTCAACCGGCGCCAGCGGGCCAGAGCGAAGGACAACGTAGAAGAACAACAGCACTAATGGAACCAGGGCTGCAAACAGGATTAACCTGCGTAGCTTTATCTTTGACGCTGACATGAGCCTCTCCAAGCAATGTAAATAATTATTCACATAGCATGCAAAAAAAATTTGCCTCTTACCGCTCCAACAAACGTCGGAAGTTACCCCAAAGTAAAGCTACCTCATCCACCAGTTTACCTTCAGCCTGATTACCGATCCAGCGCAGCACACTAAACTGGAGCATCCCCAGAATAGCAATTGTAGTCTCACGGGAAGATATCCCTTGCCGCACCGCACCTTCAGCCACGGCTGCTTCAAGCAGGCCAGCCAGGGTCGACTGAAAACTCTCGATCCGGCTGTTCATGATGTAGGCGATCCGGCCGCCAGTGGCAATACCGCCATCAGAGAATAACAGTCGCGGGATGCCAGGGTTTTTGGCAATCATCTCGGTATGAGCCATGATTACCTTTTCCAGCTTATCCAGCGGCTTGCCGCTTGAGGCAGCCAACTGCGCCGCCCGGCTGGTGACCTGACTGCCGATAAACTCCACCACCGCCTTGATCACCTCCTGCTTGTTGCGGAAGTGACGATAGATGTTGGCCTCGCTCATACCGGCTGCCAGCGCCACCTCATGGATGGTTAGCCCACTGACACCCAGTCTGCCGATAACACTCAAGGCGGCCTGCACAATCTCAGCTTGCCTTACGTGTGTTGCCTTTTTTTCGAGCACATTTTGCGATTTCATATTTACATAACTAGGCCTAAAGCCAGAGCATGTCAAGCATCAATACATCTCACAAGTCCATGTAAACGTTCATTTACCACTTTATTTTGCTAAATTTGACTTTCATCAAACTTGTTGCATAGTTGCTACTTGTATAGATACCAGCATCTGGCTGGATAGCACTCACATCCCGAAGGAGGAACGAAGATGCGCGCATTGAAACGGTTTAGCAGCATGCTGATCAGTATGGTTGCCTGTCTGGCACTGATGCCGGCACTGGCACTGGCCAAACCATCCAACTGTGAGACCTGCCACGCCAAGATTTCGCCTGCCATGGTCAAGGACTTCAACCGGGGCAAGATGTCCAAAAGCCTGACCTGCGAGGCTTGTCACGGCACCTATCACACCAGCGAGAAGGATGTGGCAAAGGCCCAACTGCCCACCATTGCCACCTGCAAGCAGTGCCACCCGGATCAGGCCAACCAGTATATGGACGGCAAGCATGTGCTTGGCCAGGTTGCCCTGGATGCAATGCCCCGTTCCCCCCATCAACCCAAGGCGTTCATGGCCGGCCAGAAAGGCTGCGGCGGCTGCCACACCCTGGGGCTGGTTGATGCCAAGGGCCGGGAGACCGAAGCACGCAAATACTACAAATACGGCATGGACTGCCAGAACTGCCACACCCGTCACGCCTTCTCCAAGGCCGAGGCCAACGAGCCTGAGGCCTGCCAGACCTGCCACATGGGCTTTGACCATCCCCAGTGGGAGATGTGGTCCGGTTCCAAGCATGGCACCGCCTACCTGACCAACCGCGCCATCAACCCCGGCGCCAAGAACCGCGCCCCCAAGTGCCAGACCTGCCATATGCCCAACGGTAACCACCGCGTAATGTCAGCCTGGGGCTTCCTGGCTGTGCGCCTGCCTGAGGCCGATGCCGAGTGGATGGGCTATCGCGCCACCATCCTGAAAGGCATGGGGGTACTTGATCCTGCTGGCAAGCCTACCGGTCGTCTGGATGTAGTTAAGGCTGGTAAAGTAGCCCGTCTGACCAAGGAAGAATTTGACAAGGAGCGTGGCAAGTACGTGGCGATCTGCCAGCAGTGCCACTCCCCCAACTTTGTGAAGGAAAACTTCAAAAACGCTGACCAGATGGGCAAAGAGGCAGACAAGCTATTCAGTGAAGCGATCAGTATCGTAGGTGA
Source organism: Trichlorobacter sp. (assembly GCA_036786685.1). Classification (GTDB taxonomy): domain Bacteria; phylum Desulfobacterota; class Desulfuromonadia; order Geobacterales; family Pseudopelobacteraceae; genus Trichlorobacter. The sequence continues at coordinate 11,044 of DAIQQT010000035.1, read as the reverse complement.
TCTGTATCATCAGGGGATTATCAAGCAGAAAGCCGGGCAGCCGTACGCCTACCCGGATCTGCTGACCTTCTACGATGTTGATACCAAGATCGAGCAGACCCTGTATGAAATGTTCATGGATCATCGCATGAAGACCTTCCAGGGGGCATTCCATATGAACCCGGACTACACCACCTGGTACGGCTATGCCAAGATGAAGAAGGATTTGACCGAGATCCGTGAGATGGCTGAAGATATGAAGAAGAAAGCCAGCAAGAAGTAGGCTGAAATCAGAAGAGCACCAGCGACCAAGGGCTGCTGGTGCTCTTTTTTATCCAATCTGCAGGGGCTAATTCGAATCAACACATTTTTGACCACCGTCATCCTTTTTTCAAACAGGACTGCGCTATGGTTGTTTCAGAAAAACTGACTGTCTCGCCTCATTCCATAACTCAACTACTATCAACCAAAGGAGAAAACCCGTGAGCATGTTTTGTTACCAATGCCAAGAAACCGCCAAAGGGACCGGCTGCACCATCGCCGGGGTCTGCGGCAAGAAGGAAAACACTGCCAATCTGCAGGATCTGCTGGTTTTTGCCCTTAAAGGGCTCGCAGAAACTGCTGTCGAAGCCCAAAAGCAGGGAAGACTTGACAACGCAACCGGTCTGTTTATCTGCCAGGGACTCTTTGCCACCATCACCAACGCCAACTTCGATGATAGTCGGATCACCGCCCTGATCAAAGAGGCCTTTGCCAAGCGGGATATCCTCAAGCTGTCCATCGGTTTCACCAGTCATCATGATTGCGTGACCTGGAACGGCAGCGAAGCCGAGTTTGCTGCCAAGGCCAAGGAAGTTGGTGTTCTGTCGCAGCCCAACGAAGATGTCCGCTCACTGCGGGAGCTGCTGATCTACGGCCTGAAAGGGATGGCTGCCTATACCGAGCATGCCGCAATGTTGGGCTTTGAGAAGAAAGAGATCTACGAGTTCATGGTCTCTGCACTGGCATCCACCACCCAGGAGCTAACGGTTGATGAGATGATTGCCCAGGTGCTTAAGTGCGGCGAAGTGGCGGTTACCGCCATGGCCCTGCTTGATGAGGCCAACACCACCAAATACGGCAATCCTGAGATCACCAGAGTCAACATCGGGGTACGCAATAACCCCGGCATCCTGATCTCCGGCCACGACCTGCATGATATGGAAGACCTGCTGGAGCAGACCACCGGTACCGGCGTTGATGTCTACACTCACAGCGAGATGCTGCCGGCCAACTACTACCCGGCCTTCAAGAAGTACCCCCACTTTGTCGGTAACTACGGCAATGCCTGGTGGCAGCAGGACAAGGAGTTCGCCTCCTTTAACGGCCCGATCCTGATGACCACCAACTGCATCGTACCGGTTAAGGACGCCTACAAGGACCGGATCTACACCACCGGCATGGCAGGCTGGCCCGGCGCCGTGCATATCCCCGAGCGTCAGCAGGCTGGCCGCAAGGATTTCTCGGCCATCATCGCCCAGGCCAAGACCTGCCAACCACCGGTTGAGATCGAAAAAGGCGAGATCGTGGGCGGCTTTGCCCACCATCAGGTAATGGCGCTGGCAGACAAGGTGGTTGAAGCGGTTAAATCCGGCGCCATCAAGCGCTTTGTGGTCATGGCCGGTTGCGATGGCCGCCACACCGGACGCAACTACTACACCGAGGTTGCCAAGGAGCTGCCGAAGGACACGGTCATCCTGACCGCAGGCTGCGCCAAGTACCGCTACAACAAGCTGGAGCTGGGCGACATCGGCGGCATCCCCCGCGTACTTGATGCCGGTCAGTGCAACGATTCTTACTCCCTGGCCTACATCGCCCTGCAACTGAAGCAGGTCTTCGGCCTGGAGGACATCAACGACCTGCCGATCTCCTACGACATCGCCTGGTACGAGCAGAAGGCGGTGGTGGTGCTGCTGGCCCTGTTGTACCTGGGGGTCAAGCATATCCGCCTCGGACCCACCCTGCCCGGCTTCCTGTCACCCAACGTAGCCAAGGTGCTGGTGGAAAACTTTGACATCAAGCCGATCGGCACCGTTGCTGACGATGTCGCTGCGATCATGGCCGGTAACTAGTCTAAAACACAGGGAACTGAAACAGCGGAAAGCACCCGGACTTTCCGCTGTTCTCATACGTTTCATGTAATCAGCAGGTAAACGGTGATACTGGATGGCGGTCATGAGACCCCCATCATCCATGCGGTCTGCTACTTGTCAAAGAAGAAAGGGGGTGAAGGGATGGGATCATTTCTTAGCGGTAAACGTCTCAAATATGTCGCCATCGCTGCTATTTCAGCAGCGCTGATCGGCCTGTTTGTGATGCTTGGCCCGCCAAAACTGCTGGCAAAGTCGGAATCTCCTGATTTTTGCGCCAGTTGTCACGTCATGGAAGCACAACATACTGCCTTTATGCATGCAGGAGCCCATCGCCGTTTCAAGTGCGTGGACTGCCATCTTCCCAACGATGGCCTGGCCAGTCACTACATCTGGAAGTCTATCGACGGCATGAAAGACGTACTGTTCTTCTATTCCGGCAAGGTGCCGGAGAAGATCACGCTGTCTGAACATGGCGCCAAGGTGGTCAAGGCCAACTGCGTCAGGTGCCACGAAACACTGGTATCCCAGATGGATACGTCACGTAATTGCTGGAGCTGTCACCGCCGGGTAACCCATACCGGAACCGGTGCTATCTCTGTAAACCCGATTTAACCCCATCAATTCAGGAGGATTGAGTATGAAAATGAAACTGCTTGTCGCCCTCATGGCTGCTGCTTTGTGTGGGGCCATGACCACCGCCTGTGCTCCGCCCAAGGCAGAGAAGGCAACAATTGCCCCGATTCCGGACGGCACGGTTGACCCGGCGGTCTGGGGTAAGAACTACCCTGAAGAGTACGAGACCTGGAAAGCCACCGCCCAGCCCACCCCGGAAGGCAAGAGCAAGTACAAGAAAGGTAATGACGGCGGCAAGGTCTATGACAAGCTGTCTGAATACCCCTTCAACGCCCTGCTGTTCAACGGTTGGGGCTTTGGTATTGAGTACAACGAGCCCCGTGGCCACGTCCACATGATGAAGGATCAAGCAGAGATCGACCCTTCCCGCGTCAAGGCCGGTGGCGCCTGTCTGACCTGCAAGACCCCTTACGCCCCGCAACTGGCTGAAAAACATGGTGTAGCCGGTTACTTCTCCGCCACCTATAAAGATGCCGTCAACCTGATCCCCAAAGAGCATCAGGAGATGGGCGTAGCCTGTATTGACTGTCACAACAACAAGGATATGGGCTTAAAGATCTCCCGTGGCTTTACCCTCTCCAAGGCACTTGACAAACTGGGTGTTGACCAGAGCAAACTGACCAACCAGGATAAACGCACCCTGGTCTGCGCCCAGTGCCATGTCAGTTACATCATCCCTAAAGATGAAAACATGAAATCCCAGAATGTCTTCTTCCCCTGGGATGGCAGCAAGATGGGTAACATCCCGATCGAAAACATCATCAAGAAGATTCGCAGCGACAAGTCCCATGGCGAATGGACCCAGAGCGTAACCGGCTTCAAGATGGCCTACATCCGCCACCCCGAGTTTGAGATGTACTCTAACCAGAGCGTACACTGGATGGCCGGTGTTTCCTGTGCAGACTGCCATATGCCGTACACCAAGGTGGGCAGCAAGAAAATCTCAGACCACCGAATCATGAGCCCGCTCAAAAACGACTTCAAGGGTTGTAAACAGTGCCACAGTGAGTCTTCCGAATGGCTGAAGAATCAGGTCATCACCATTCAGGACCGGGCTGCCTCCCAGTTCATCCGTTCCGGCTATGCCCTGGCTACGGTAGCCAAGCTGTTTGAAATGACCCACAAGCAGCAGGCCGCCGGCAAGCAGATCGACCAGAAGATGTACGACCAGGCCAAGTTCTACTATGAAGAAGGGTTCTACCGTAACCTGTTCTTTGGCGCAGAAAACTCCATCGGCTTCCACAACCCGACCGAGGCGATGCGGATACTGGGTGATGCCACCATGTACGCCGGCAAGGCCGATGGTCTGTTGCGTCAGGCTCTGACCAAGGCCGGGGTGGATGTTCCGGTCAAGATTGATCTTGAACTGTCCAAGTACACCAACAACCGTGGCGCCAAGAAGCTGATGTTCAAGCCTGAACAAGAGCTGAAGGATCCTTATGGCGAAGTAAAATAAGCAGCTGGTGACAACGGGGCATGGATGAGAGCACCATGCCCCGACTGAGGCGGGCTGTCTGAAAAGGACAGCCCGCTTCGTGCATAATGTCCTGCTCCTTGACTTAGATCAAAGTCACATTGCACCCGCTAAGGTATACACAGTAAATTTTTATTCTTGGGGTCGTTTTATCCATGCCACTGTCTACCTATCCGTTTTTGCGGGGATACCTGCTTGCAGCAGTAATTGTAACCAGCCTGCTCACTGCTTCAGCCTGGCTGGGCATCCGCAGCGAGGATGCTCAAGTGGTTGCGCTCGCCATGGTTGAGGCCAAGACCAGTCTGGCAAAGGATCGGACATTCCGTTTATGGGCCGCAAAGCACGGTGGTCTGTATGTGCCGGTTGGGCCTGATTCCCAACCCAACCCTTTCCTTATCATTCCTGACCGGGATATAAAAACACCGGTGGGCACGCTTACACTACGTAACGGTGCCACAATCCTGAGTGAATTGTCCCGCACCAATCCGGATGAATTCGGCCTTAAGACTCGTATTACCGCCCTCCAATACGTAAACCCGGAAAACAGACCTGATGAGTGGGAAGCCGCTGCCTTGAGACAGATGAGCGCTGACCACCCTGAATATTCAGAAGTCGTGCAGCTTCAGGACAAGCCGCACCTGCGAATGATGCATGCGATGGTTATGGAGCCTGCATGCCTCAAGTGCCATGCAGATCTGGGAATCAAGCTTGGCAATATCAGGGGGGC
>DAIQQT010000035.1:0-6089 GCA_036786685.1 Trichlorobacter sp. | reverse complement strand
GGTCCACCGGTGTTGCTGTTCCGCTGGCGCCATACGTTGCCCTGCGTAATCAGACAGTAAAGCGGACAGTCGCCGGCCATAGCCTGATCTGGCTTTTAGGCATGATCGGCTTGGGGTGGTCAGCCCGTATCAGTGTTCAGCAAAAGGATGAACGCCGCGCAAGCCGCCTTGAACTTGAGCAGCGGGAAGCACAGGTGCGCTTGCTGCTCAACTCTGTTTCAGAGGGAATTGTGGGCGTTGATCTTGATGGCATCTGTACATTCATCAATCCGATGGCGCTCACCATCCTTGGCTACAACAGCCCTGATCAGCTGATTGGCGCCAGCTTTCATGCGGTGGTGCACCATACAAAAACTGATGGTTCAGGGCACCCATACGACAGCTGCCCTACCACAGAGGCTTTACGGCAGGGGCGTTGCACCAGGGTAGATCATGATCTGTTCTGGCGAAGAGACGGCAGCAGTGTACCGGTCGAATTCAGCTCTTACCCGATGATTGAGGATGGCAAGGTGGTGGGTGCTGTAGTAGCCTTTAACAACATAACCACAAGATTGAATGCTGAAAACCATATCATCACGCTATCTCAAGGGTTGGAACACAGTGCGAACGGGGTGATTATAACCAATGCCCAGGGGATAATAACCTACAGCAACCTCAGCTTCAGCAGCATGACCGGCTATGGGCCAAATGAGGTAAAAGGAAAACATCCCGGCTTTCTTGGAGCCAACGACCAAAGCCACGACATCTATATATCAATAAGAAATGCACTGATGCAGGGAGCCGAGTGGCGGGGTGAATTCCGTGCCCGACGTAAAAATGGAGAACTGTTCTGGGCCCTCAGTTCTATCAGCCCGATCTTTAACCATCAGCGGTCTGTCACAAGTTTTGTCATAAATTTTGAAGATATCAGCGACCGTAAAGATGCCGAGGTTCTGATTGAACACCTGGCCTACTATGATCCTCTGACAGACCTGCCCAACCGCCGACTGCTTCAGGATCGTCTTGATCTTGCCATGAGGCGCAGCCGCCGTCTGAATAGTCCGACAGCACTGCTCTATATTGATCTGGATCGTTTCAAACATGTGAACGACACCCTGGGCCATCAGGCCGGTGATATGCTGCTGCTTGAAATGGCGCACCGTTTTCAGTCGGTACTGCGGGAAGATGACACAATCTGCAGGCTGGGAGGCGATGAATTTGCCGTTATCTTACATAATATCCAGCGCAATAGTGATGCAGCCCTGGTGGCGGAAAAACTTGTGGAGCAGGCAGCCATCCCGTTTCAGCTTGGCAATAGCGAGGTGTTTGTTGGTGCCAGCATCGGCATCGCGTTCTATCCAAAGGATGCTGTTGACCCGGAAGAACTGGCAAAACATGCCGATATTGCCCTGTACCACGCAAAAGAGCAGGGTAAGAACACCTATCGTTTTTTTGATCAGTTGCTGAATGAGACGAACAACGGTCGCCTGGCACTTGAAAGCGCACTGCGCCATGCTCTGGAGCGTAATGAACTGCACCTGGTCTATCAACCAAAGATAGATCTGGCTACTCGAAACATGCTGGGGGTTGAGGCGTTATTACGCTGGCACAGCACTGAATTTGGCTCTATCTCACCACTTCGTTTTATCCCGCTTGCCGAGGAAACCCGCCAGATAATTCCAATCGGAGAATGGGTACTTAAGACTGCATGCCTGCAGCAGGTGGCCTGGCAGCAGCAGGGGCTCACGCTGACTATGGCGGTAAACCTGTCTGCCGTACAGTTCCATGCCCCGGATCTGATTAATCGGATTGCCACCATTTTGGATGTAACCGGCATTGACCCGGCAAGTCTTGAGCTGGAACTGACTGAAAGTGCCCTGGTGCAGGACCCTGTTGAGGCCGCCGATACCCTGCAACGTCTCCGCAATTTGGGAGTTGGCATTGCCATTGACGACTTCGGCACCGGCTATTCCTCGCTCAGTTACTTAAAACGCTTCCCGGTCAGCACGCTCAAGATTGATCGTTCTTTTGTACGCGACCTGACATGCAACTCAGGTGATCGAGCCATTGCACAATCAATAGTGGCGCTAAGCGGCAACCTGAACATCAAGACCGTGGCGGAAGGTATTGAAAACCGTGAGCAATGTATAATTTTAAAGTCTATGGGCTGCCATCTGGCGCAGGGTTACTATTACGCCAGACCGGCGTTGCCGGAAGATATACCGCAACTGTACGAGACACTGAAGCAGAGCAGAATCGATTGTTGATCACTATAACTATAACCGTTTGCATTTCAGGCAGATTATTGTAAATTCACTTTCACTTTAGAGACCCTACAGGGAGAGGTAAAAACGATGCTTAAAAATCTGACCATCCGTACCAAACTGTTGTTGCTCCTGCTGTTGCCGGTACTTGGGTTGCTCTACTTTTCCGGCCATGAACTGCTGAACAATTACACCATCCTCAAAGAGAGCCGCAAGACTGAACATCTGGTCGGGCTTTCAGTACGGACCGGTGCGCTGGTGCATGAACTCCAGAAAGAACGGGGGCTTTCCTCCGGCTTCATCAACGCCAAGGGTGAAAAGTTTAAGGATGAACTGGCCAAACAGCGCCAGGCCACCGACGAACAGTTTAAACAGTTTGATACCTACAAGGAAGCAAACCCGGACGCGGTTGTTACGGTGAAATCAAACCTTGATGCATCATACCAGCAGCGGGCAAAACTGGCTGAAATGCGTAGCCGGATTGACGGGCTTGCGATTGAGGGTAAAGATTCGTTTGCCTACTATACCGGCATCAACTATCTGTACCTGAACGTGGTGGCAGCGGTGGGTCGCAATAGCCGCAATCCTGACTTGATGCGGGCCGCCATCTCCTACTTTGCCTTTTCCAAGACAAAAGAAGAAATGGGTAAGGAGCGGGCAACCCTGAATGCTGTGCTTGCCAACAATGCCTTTAACCCGGAGACCTTTCAACGTACCTTTGGCATTCTGGCTGCCCAGAAGAGCTTCATGGAAGGGTTCCACCGCTTTGGTTCCGAGACCGCAATAGCGGCGTATGATCAGCAGGAAAAAGGTGATACCTTCAAAAAGGTTGAAGAGCTGAAAACGACCATTGTCAGCAAAGGGATGGAAGGCAATTTTGGCATCGCCCCCGAGGACTGGTTCAAGGCGATTACCGCCAAGATAGACCAGATGAAAGGCATTGAAGACAACCTGGCAAAAGAGATCTTGCAGCAGGCGGACAGTATCGCCGCCAAGGCCCGTACCCAACTGATCATCAGCATTGTGATCTCTACGATCATGGGCAGCCTGACCCTGCTGCTTTCCCTGATGATCGGCAGCAGTATCACCATGCCCCTTGATTCGCTGGTAACCATGCTGCAAGACATTGCCCAGGGCGAAGGAGATCTGACCCGTCGTCTGCCGGAAGACCGCAAGGATGAGTTTGGTGGTGTTGCGCTCTGGTTCAACCGTTTTGTGGGTAACATCCACACCATTATCAGCCAGGCATCCACCACCACCGTACAGGTAGCCACCGCCTCCAACCAGTTACACAGTACTGCCGAGCAGATCGCCACCGCAGCCGAAGAGGTGGCCTGCCAGTCTGCCACCGTGGCTACCGCCAGCGAAGAGATGTCTGCTACATCCAACGACATATCACGCAACTGCACCATGGCTTCTGATATAGCCAACCGGGCCAGCGAGATGGCAGACAACGGTGCAAGTGTTGTGCAGGAAACCATTTCCGGCATGCAGACCATTGCCGACAAAGTACGGGAATCTGCCCATACTGTTGAGGCACTTGGGGCACGTTCCGACCAGATCGGCGCCATTGTGGGCACCATTGAGGATATTGCCGACCAAACCAATCTGCTGGCTCTGAATGCTGCCATTGAGGCAGCCCGGGCCGGTGAGATGGGGCGCGGCTTTGCCGTGGTTGCCGACGAAGTGCGCGCCTTGGCAGAGAGAACCACCCGCGCCACCCGCGAGATTGGCGAAATGATCAAAGCCATTCAGCAGGAAACCGGTGGTGCCGTGGCCTCTATGGAGCTGGGCGTCAAAGAGGTTGAAAAAGGGATGGACAGCTCGCGCCGCTCCGGCGAAGCGCTGCAGCAGATCCTGGAAGGAATCAACGAGGTAACTATGCAGGTGCACCAGATCGCCACGGCAGCAGAGGAGCAGACCGCTGTCACCGGCGAGATTTCCACCAACATCCACCAGATCACCGACGTGGTACAGCAGACCGCCAACGGTGCCCATGAAACTGCCGATGCAGCATCAATGCTGTCAAAATTGTCAAATGACCTTGAAGGTTTGGTAGGCAGATTCAAGCTGTAAACTGATTTCCTGCTGCAACTACCACAACGGGCAGTCCCCATCAAGGAGGCTGCCCGTTATTCTGTGTTCCGTCCCGTAACCAGCTAAGAAACGATCTCCTTCACCTCTCTGATAATCTCAACCTGCCGCTGAAAGACATACTGGGAAATCTGACGCTCAAGCTGTTTCTCCGGGTTAATCACGAACCGGTAGTTGTAGGGCGAAACATCTCCGCTGACCGTAACCAGAATTGCCGGAATACTGATGGGAATCGGCTGGGCAGTTTCAGGGCTTAGCAGGGTGAACTGCACCGTGGTTTCGATGCCTGCCTCCAATGGACAGGTATAGTCAATCAGGACACCAAAGCCGGACAGGGAGATATCAGTCAACCTTCCTTCAATTCCCCCCTGCGGAGAGGCGATGGCAACGGTTACCGGCGCATCCACCTCAACCCTGACAAAATTCCTGCGTTCAGCCATGATTTCCACATAGGAAAACTTCACAAAGGTTGCAGCTTTTTTCCTGACATTGACATACTGGGCCTGGGCAAACAGATCATGCTTGAACAGGGGGCTGCGAATAAAGGCAGAGCGGGCCTGTTCAATGGTAAAGGCCTGCATTTCCTGAACATCCAGATCAACCACCCCTCTGCTGATGGAGGCAATGGTTGCCGGATAGGACAGCGGAATCCCCTTGTAATAGTTGATCAGCTTGAGGGGCTTTGAGAGATTGGCCTCCAATAAGGCAATGATCTCTGCCTGATCATCGTCAAAATTTTTCTGAATGCGGGTGCTGTAGAGGTCAGAACTGGTCATGGGATACCTATTGCCGGGAAAGTACAGTTTGTCTCAATGCATAACAGGGTACAAGACCCTAGGCACAGGCTGCCTGCATGTCTGCCTCAAGCGTCGTCAAGGCGTTTTCATCAAGCTGCAGCGCCATGATTTCAGAGTTTGCATCCGGCGGCTGAACCAGCCTCGGATACAGATTCAGGTTGTACTGCATACTGTTGAAATTAACTACCCGGACAATGGCCAGCAGGGTATCAGAAGCATCAAATGTCTCTGCATGGTGATGGGCTGCAACAGCACAGTACAGAGGGGGGATATCCCAGTGATTCATGATGCGCACCCCTTGCTCCACATGCATATCGGAAAACACATCCAACAAGGTCTCAAGATCAAGATCCAGCTCGATCTCCCGGGCCTGCCAGATCCGCTCCATCGCCTTCAGCAGATAGAGTTTACCGATATCATGCAGCAGGCCGGCCAGGTAGGCCTGGTCTGCCAGTTCACGGTGGCCACTGCTGATGGCAAGTGAGCGACAACCCAGGGCACAGGCATGGGAATGCAGCCAGAGATCACGCATGACCGCATTGACAATGGAAAGCTCTGAGGTATGCAGCGCCGCCTGCGAGGCAGCCATGGCCAGATTGGTGATCTGCTTGCTCCCCAGACGATTCACGGCATCCTTGATGGTCTCGGAACGGGTACGCCCCACATAGGCCGATGAATTGGCCATCCTGAGCACCTGAATGGCAAGCGCCTGGTCTTTCTGGATGATCGCGGTAACCTGATCAATTTCAACGGTCGGGTCACTGAGCAACTGCAGCAGCTCAAGAGCAACCGGGTTAAATACCGGTAGTTCAATCGGTTGCAGGCAGATCTGGTAGCGAAGATCAAGTGAGAATCCCATATCCATCCCCTTACAAAGACCTGCAGCCACGCAGAATGGCCACATGATCCAGAAAACAAGTGCTTTTGACAAACGCAGACAACAAAACCGTCTAAA
>DAIQQT010000407.1:0-2470 GCA_036786685.1 Trichlorobacter sp. | reverse complement strand
CTGTTTGCCGGGCTCATGTGTTTTTACCTCTGCTGCAGTGCTTTCAGAATTTTATCAGCAAGACCGTCTCCGATGCCCGGCACTGCGGCAAGCTGCGTAGCCGTTGTCTGACGGATACCATCCAGACTGCCAAATTCAGACAGCAACAGGCGCTCGAGCTTTGGGCCTATGCCGGGTATGCTCCGCAGTTGCGAACGGAGTGTTTCGCGGTCGCGCAAGTCACGATGGTAGCTGATGGCAAAGCGGTGGGCTTCATCACGAATCGCCGCCAGCAGTCGAATGGCGGGGCCGTCCTGGCGCAGCCTGACCGGATTGCGCCGGCCGGGTAGAAAAACCCGCTCTTCACTCCGCACAATACGAACATCTTTGCCGTCGCCCTGTACCCGGCTTTTGGCCAGTGAAACCACCTTCAGCTGTTCTTCCAATCCCAGTTCGCGGATAATCGCCAGCGCGCTGTTCAACTGGCCAACACCACCGTCCACCACCACCAGATCAGGCAGCCCCCAGGCTGTGATCCGTTCCGGGCTGAAGCGTCGGCTGAATACCTCGCGTAACATGCCGAAGTCATCCTGCCCATCTACATGCTTGATCCGGTAGCGCCGGTATTGCTGTTTGTCCGGCTTGCCGTTACAAAAGGTAACGCCGCTTCCGACCGAGTGCCGACCCTGCAGCGTGGATATGTCATAGCACTCAATCCGTTGGGGGGGTGATGGTAAGGCCAGCTTTTGCTGAAGCTCGCTCAAGGTCTGCTCGATCTGCTGCTCCTTGGCCGTACGTTCGTGTAGCGCAGCCTCTGCATTGCGGGTAGCCAGGGCAATCAAGCCGGCCTTCTCGCCGCGCCGGGGCTGGTGGATGCGGACCTTCTTCCCTTTCTGTTCACTTAGCAGTTCTTCAAGCAGTTCCCGGTCTTCCAAGGGAATTGGCAGCAGCAGTTCATCCGGAGTCTGTTGCTGGGCAGTATAGTGGTGCTGCACGACGGCAGACATGGTTGTGGCATCGTCAAGTTCGCCGCTGCCCTGGAGAACCGTACTGCCGGACATGATACCGCCCCGCACAAACAGAATTGCCACTGCCAGCCGCTCTCCGGAACGTGCCAGCCCCAGAATGTCACTGTTACCGCCCTGACTGACGACCTTCTGGTGTTCCAGCGTTGTTTCGATTGCTGTCAGCAGATCCCGCCAGCGAGCCGCCTCTTCATACTGCAACGCTTCCGCAGCAGTTTTCATCCGTTGTCTGAACTCCTGTACCAGATGCTTGCTCTTGCCTTCGAGGAACTGGATGGCACCATCCACCAATGTCCGGTATGCGGCGGGGCTGATCAGGTTCTGGCAGGGGGCGCCGCATTGGCCAATTTGATGATACAGGCATGGTCGTGGCCTGGACATACAGGTTTTGAGCGGATAGTGGCGCAGCGGGAAGATCCGGTGAATCTGGCGAATCACCTCCCGTGCCGCTGCTGCTGAGGCGTAGGGGCCAAAATAGCGGGCATTGTCGCGGCTGATCTTGCGGACAACCGTAAAACGGGGGAACGGTTCGGTCAGGTCAACCCGTAGTGAAAAGAAAGTCTTGTCATCCTTCAGGTTCAGGTTGTAGCGGGGCTGGTGCTGCTTGATCAGGGTATTTTCAAGCAGTAGCGCTTCTTTTTCAGTGTCGGTAACCGTGAATTCGATACGGTGTACCCGTGCCATCAGGAATCGTACCTGGGGCCGACTGTCGTGGCTGCCCAGATAACTGCGCACCCGCTGGCGCAAGTTGCGGGCTTTTCCGACATACAGCACCACGTCTCCGGCATCGTACATCCGGTATACGCCAGGAGAAGAGGGAAAGGCTGCTATATGCTGTTTCAGGTCCATGGCCGGAATTGTAGCACCACTGCAAAAAAATGAAAGAAGGCTGGTTGCCTTAAATTAATGCAGTGCTGATATGTTTTTATGCAGGTGCTGCTGATGATTATTTTGGCAAAGTGTCCATTTTTCAGTCAGTTAGATAAAAATATCAATAATGGCAATATATTTGCTTACTGCTCTCACGATTAATTCTGGTGCAGCAGTGCACTAACTGTATTCAGGAGGCAGAGTCAATGGATGCGTCGTCCCTTACCCCGTTGAAGCAAAGTGGAGATGTGCTGTTTCTGATGCTGGGCGCGGTCATGGTGTTTGCCATGCACGCCGGTTTTGCCTTCCTGGAGGTGGGAACCGTCCGTAAGAAGAGTCAGGTCAATGCGTTTGTGAAGATCTTGACCGACTGGTCAGTGTCGACCGTGGCCTATTTTTTAATCGGTTTTCCACTGGCCTACGGTATCTCCTTTTTGAAACCGGCTGATCAGTTGATGCAGGGAGCCATGGGCTATGACCTGGTACACTATTTCTTTCTGCTCTGCTTTGCTGCCTGCATTCCGGCGATTATCTCCGGCGGGATTGCCGAGCGGGCCAAGTTCTGGCCCCAGGTGATTGCCGGCGCCATTTTTGCC
>DAIQQT010000034.1:0-13046 GCA_036786685.1 Trichlorobacter sp. | reverse complement strand
CGACCAGCCTCTGCAAGGCGATTGCCTGCCAACTCCTGAAGTGCCTTTTCCTGCGCCGCATCAGCATACTGTACGGTTCCGGTTGCACTGGCAAGGGCCTGTTCAACCAGTTGAGCAGCCAACTGCAGGTTACTTCCATGGCGGGCAAGTCTGCTCTGGTTCAGTAAGGTTACACTGGCACCACTACGATCATCCTGTGCCAAAGAACGTTGTAACGCCTCTTGCAGCAGTTTCTGCGCATCAGTGTCATAGCCTTTTGCAGCGCTATCCAGAGCCCGCTCATTCAGATCCAAAATTTTCCGGTCATGTTCAGACAGTTGCACCTTACTGCCAAAACAACCGCACAGCAGGGAACAGGCCGAGAGGATCAGGAACGTTTTGACTGATGGATTAGTCATGGCTGTCACCTGCCTTCATAGAACGGGTCGCGGCAGGGGCTGTACTGCCTCCCAGTAACCAGGAACTGTTCAGACTGTTCACCAGCCGATCCGTACTGAACAAGAGTTCTTCAGTGCGTGACAAAACGCCGGGGATCAAGGGGAATGCCTGCTGGGACAGTTTTTTGGTTTCTGCCGAGATTGCCGTGACATTGGCCATGGCAGCATCGGTCTTATCCAACAGTGGTGGCAGTTTTTCAAGGGTTGTATTCAGTTTTGCCACATCCAGGCTGTCAATCTTGCGGGTGGTGGTATCCAGCAGAGTTGTGGTCCGGTTGCTGATCGCCTCAAGGTTGCGGGTAGTACTTACCAGCAAGGTATCGGCATTGTTGCGGGTGGATTCCAGGTTGCGGGTTAACAACTCCAGATTGCGGATGGTCTTTTTCAGATCCCCGTTGGGGTCATTGACGTAGCCGATAATATCCCGCACCTCGATCAGTACCGGCTTTACCTTTTCAGCAATCTCATCCGCCAGCTCATCCAGTCCCTTGGTCTTCAGGTAGGTGATGGATTCGCCCGGTTTCAGCTCTGGCTTGTCAAGGGAACCGACGGCAACTTCAACAATACTGTCACCCACCAGCCCCTCCTTAACCAGTTTAACGGTTGAGTCGCTGCGGATCCATTTACTGTATTTCTTTGCAATTTCAATGTTTATTTCAACCATAGCCTGTTCATTCAAGGCCATATCAGTAATTCGACCGATTCTGAAGCCGGACAGTTTGACCGGCATACCCTTGGTAAAGCCGGTGCCGCGGTCAACGGTCACATTCAGATGATATTTGGGGCTGAAAAGGTCTTTCTGAACCCCCACCAGCACCACCACCAAAGCCACACCAGCCAGGGCCAGCAGAGTAAACAGACCGATTTTCCGTTCAAGGTTTTTAAATCTGGGGTCTTGTTGAGTGATCATGTCTGCCTCGTGATCTGTGGCGGATTATAGCGCAGGTCACAGGCGATATCGGGAACCAGTAGCGGTAGCTGGATATCGCCGGTAATGATAAACAATGCTGCCGGGGCCTCAGGCTGGCCTTGCAAGGCAATGGCCTGATCCAACAACGCATCCCGATGCTGCCGGGGCAGGTCATCAAGGCACTCAGCATACACTATCAGGCGTGGTGAGGAAAGAGCTGCGCGGACAAAAGCGGTCATAATCCGTTCTGCATAACTGAGGTGACCGGGTAATGCCCAGATATTGCCTTTGTAGCCAAGTTTTTCAAGCAGCTGCAGGCCCCTTTCTGCTGCTTCGTCAGGCACTATACCCTGGTGATACAGCAGCGGCAGGGTGATGTTTTCCCATACCTTCAGGTTAGAGATCAGTCCTGCCTGGGCAGTTACCGTAGCCACTTCTTTCCTGATTTTGAACAGTTGATCTCGATCAAGAAGCCCATAGAGCGGCTGACCGTCAATCTCTACAGATCCTGATTCTGGTATTGATTCGCCAATCACGGTTCTGAGTACCTGTTTGGTCTCCTGTTCTCCATTGGTCCGGCACAGGGCAACCTGCCCCTGGGATAGACTCAGGTTCAGGTTACTGACAATGCCGGAAATGGTCAGATCTCTCAGTTCGAGCAGTGAAGGCATGAAAAAACAGGCTCCTGTTTGCTACCGGCAATCCGGTGGCAGTGATACGGTACGTTGCGTAAGTCTACATACCATAAACTAACCCGCTACACAAAGCGTGAAGATTCGCCTATTTGAGGATATGAAACAAGAGTAAACGAATTGACAATACATCGTTTCAGCGTGTATAAATTACGCCTTTAATTCTATTTACCAGTTGTAAAGTGAGATGACTTCCTATGAAAGAAATCCTGTCCGGAAACGAGGCCATTGCCCGCGGCGCCTATGAAGCAGGCTGCCTGGTGGCCAGTGCCTACCCTGGTACCCCTTCCACTGAAATCCTTGAAAACGTTGCAACCTACAAAGAGGTTAATTCATCCTGGGCCCCCAATGAGAAAGTGGCCCTTGAGGTGGCGATCGGTGCCAGCTTTGGTGGCGCCCGTGCTCTGGCCTGTATGAAGCATGTGGGTGTCAACGTGGCTGCCGATCCGCTGTTTACCGCATCCTACACTGGAGTCAAAGGTGGTCTGGTGCTGGTGGTTGCCGATGACCCGGAGATGCACTCATCCCAGGATGAGCAGGACAGTCGCAACTATGCCCGTTTTGCCAAGGTGCCGATGCTGGAGCCTGCTGATTCCCAGGAATGTCTGGCATTTACCCGGCTGGCCTTTGATCTGTCCGAGCAGTTTGATACCCCGGTCATGCTGCGTAGTTGTACCCGTATTTCCCACGGCAAGTCAGTGGTTGAGCTTGGTGAGCGTCGTACTGATCTGCCAGCCCCCAGGCTGGTCAAGGATGCCCCCAAGCTGGTGATGCTGCCGGGTAATGCCCGGGTACGTCATCCACTGGTTGAAGATCGATCGGTCAAGTTGTCGGAATATGGTGCTACTAACGCCATTAACCGGATGGAGATCCGCTCCAGTGAGATCGGCGTGATCTGCGCCGGTGTGACCTACCAATATGTACGTGAGGCGCTGCCTGAAGCAAGCCTGCTCAAGCTCGGTATGGTCT
Source organism: Trichlorobacter sp. (assembly GCA_036786685.1). Classification (GTDB taxonomy): domain Bacteria; phylum Desulfobacterota; class Desulfuromonadia; order Geobacterales; family Pseudopelobacteraceae; genus Trichlorobacter. Next base: position 10,038 of record DAIQQT010000034.1, on the reverse strand, counting down.
GGCCTCTGCCCCACAACCTGATCAGGGAATTCAGCAGAAAGGTCAAGCAGCTGTATGTGGTTGAAGAACTTGATCCATTTATCGAGGATCAGGTCAAGGCATTGGGCATCAGCTGCCAGGGCAAGGGGCTGACATCACTCTGTGGCGAGCTGTCTCCGGGCCGGAGCCGTGATGCCTTTGTCAAGGCCGGCATCATTCCTGCTGCGGCAACTGCACCGCTTTCACTTGAGCCGGTGCCGCCCCGTCCGCCCAACATGTGTCCCGGCTGTCCGCACCGTGGTCTGTTCTATGAGCTGAATCGTGCCAATGCCTATGTAACCGGAGATATCGGCTGCTACACCTTGGGCTTCATGCCTCCGCTGAATGCTATGGATACCTGTGTCTGTATGGGGGCCTCCATCAGCATGGGCTCCGGTATTGTCCGTGCTCTGGCTCCTGAGGAGCAGAAGCGGGTGGTTGCGGTGATCGGTGATTCCACCTTCCTGCATACCGGCGTCAATTCACTGATGGAGATGGCCTGGAACAAAGCTCCGGCAACCGTGGTAATCCTTGATAACCGGATAACGGCCATGACCGGCCGTCAGGAGAATCCCGCCTCCGGCTTTACCCTGTCCGGTGAGCAGGCTGAAGAGGTTAATATCCCGGCACTCTGCAAGGCGCTGGGGATCAAACATGTGCGAACCGTAGACCCCTATGATCTGGATGCAACCCGTCAGGCTGTCCGTGAAGAGATGGAGCGGCCAGAGCCGTCAGTGGTCATCACCAACCGTCCCTGTGTACTGATCAAGGGTGCAGGTCGCTTTGAAAAAGGTGCTGTCCTTGAGGTTGATCAGGGTAAGTGTACCGGCTGCAAGGCCTGCCTGCGGATCGGGTGTCCGGCCATTGAGTGGAAACCCAATCCTGACGGCAACAAGGGCAAGGCCTTTATTGACCCGCAACTCTGCACCGGCTGCACGGTCTGCCAGCAGCTCTGTAAATTCAATGCCATCGGGGGGAGAAAATAATGAGCAACGCAATTACCAACATCCTCCTGGTGGGGGTCGGCGGCCAGGGAATTCTGCTGGCATCGGAGATCCTGTCTGAGGCGTTCATGCTGGCCGGTTTTGATGTCAAGAAGAGTGAGATTCACGGCATGTCTCAGCGGGGCGGTAGCGTGGTTTCCCATGTCCGTTTCGGTAGCGAGGTATTCTCTCCGGTGGTTCCTGAAGGGGAGGGTGATATCCTGTTCGGTTTTGAACTGCTGGAGACCTACCGTTATCTGCCGCTGCTCAAGCCAGGTGCTACGGTGGTGGCCAATGATTACAAAATTGCGCCCCCTTCCGTACTGTTGGGGCAGGCGGTATATCCTCAAGCTCTGCCTGAAAAGATTAAGACTAACTTTCCGGATTTCCTGCTGGTTGATGGGCAGGGGCTTGCGCTTAAGGCCGGTGATGTCAGGGCTGCCAACACCGTAATGCTGGGTGCGGTGTCCAAGCGGCTGCAGATCAGTGATGCGGTCTGGCAGCAGGCTTTGGAGAAGATGGTGCCCAGGAAGGCGCTTGAGATTAACCTGAAGGCGTTTGCTTTCGGGCGTGAATTGTAAGAGGAGGTCATTCGGGATGGCCAACTATTTCAATGAAGAGATTGAGACCCTGCCACGGGTTGCCCTGGAGGCGTTGCAGCTGAAGCGTCTGCAGGCCACGGTCAGCCGGGTCTATGCCAACGTGCCGTTTTACAAACAGGCCTTTGATGCTGCCGGTATCAAGCCTGAGGATATCAGATCGCTGGATGATCTGCGCCGCCTGCCGTTTACCACCAAGCAGAACATGCGTGATTCCTATCCCTATGGTCTGTTTGCAGCACCGATGGAGGAGATTGTCAGGATTCATGCCTCCTCCGGTACTACCGGCAAACCGACGGTTGTGGGCTATACCCAGAAAGATATTGAGACCTGGTCTGAACTGATGGCCCGCTCCTTTATGGCAGCCGGTGCCAACAAGGGTGATATCATTCACAATGCCTACGGTTATGGTCTGTTTACCGGCGGCCTGGGTGCCCATTACGGTGCAGAAAAGCTGGGCGCTTCGGTCATCCCGATCTCCGGCGGCAACACCAAACGTCAGATCATGATCATGCAGGATTTTGGTTCCACGGTGCTGACCTGCACGCCGTCCTATTCTTTGTATCTGGCTGAAGAGGCTGCGGCTGAAGGGGTGGATATCAAGTCATCCAAACTGCGGGTTGGTATCTTTGGCGCCGAGCCCTGGTCTGAAGCGATGCGGGGTGAGATTGAAGCCAACCTGGGTCTTGATGCCATTGATATCTACGGCCTGTCCGAGATCATGGGCCCCGGGGTGGCGATTGAGTGTATTGAAGAAAAACATGGCCTGCATATCTGGGAAGATCACTTCATCCCTGAGATTATCAATCCTGAAACCGGGCTGCCGGTTGCTGAAGGGGAGAAGGGTGAGCTGGTGATCACCACCATCACCAAGCAGGGGATTCCGCTGATCCGCTATCGTACCCGCGATATTACCAGCATCAGCCATGCTTCCTGTGCCTGTGGCCGTACCCATGCCCGGATCGCCCGGATGAGCGGTCGTTCTGATGACATGCTGATCATCCGTGGCGTCAATGTGTTCCCGTCCCAGATTGAATCGATTCTGGTGCGGATTGAAGGGGTTGAGCCCCACTACCTGTTGATCGTTGATCGCAAGGACAATCTGGATACCCTTGAGGTGCAGGTTGAGGTGGATGAACGGATCTTCTCTGACGAGATCAAGGTATTGCAGACTCTGTCACGCCAGATTGAGAAAGAGATCAAGGATATGCTGGGGGTCACCTGTACCGTCAAGCTGGTGGAGCCCAAGACTATCCAACGTAGTGAAGGCAAGGCGCAGCGGGTTAAAGATAATAGAAAGCTCTAGGAGGTTTGCCATGAAAGTTGAACAGATCTCAATCTTTATAGAAAACAAGTCCGGCCGTCTAGCCGAGATCACCCGTATCCTGGGTGAGGCTGGCATCAACATCCGCGCCCTGTCTCTGGCAGACACTTCTGACTTCGGGATTCTACGCCTGATTGTGAATGAGGTTGAAAAGGCCAAGGCGGTGTTGAAGGAAAAGGGGTTTACCGTCTCAAAAACCGAAGTGGTGGCGGTTGAGGTGCCGGATCAACCCGGTGGCCTGTCTACCATCCTGCAGGCCCTGGACCGGGATAATACCAATGTTGAGTATATGTATGCCTTTGTGGAGCGCTGTGGCGGTAATGCGGTAATTATCTTCCGTTTTGATGAGACAGACAAGGCGATTGCTACGCTGACTGCCAATAATTTTAATATCCTTGCAGGTGAGCGACTCTATTCAATGTAGTTTAACAGGGGGAGAGTATGAAAAAACTGGTGATGGTCTGTAGTATGGCAGCGATGCTGCTCTGCAGCGCAACAATGGTTCTGGCAGCCGGTACAATCAAGATCGGTGGTCTGTTCAGCGTAACCGGTCCGGCATCATTCCTGGGTGAGCCGGAAAAGAAGACCCTTGAGATGCTGGTGGCTGACCTGAATACCAAGGGTGGCATCAATGGCCAGAAGCTTGAAGCGGTGATTTATGATACTGCCGGTGACGCCACCAAGGCGGTGCAACTGGCCACCAAGTTGATCAAGAACGACAAGGTGGTTGCCATTATCGGCCCCAGCACCACTGGCGAATCAATGGCTGTGCTGGCCCTGACCGAGAAAGAAAAGATTCCGCTGATTTCCTGCGCAGCCGGAATCAAGATCACCGAGCCTGCCAAAGATCGCAAGTTCACTTTCAAGACCCCGGCCAATGACCATGTGGCAGTGGAAAAGATCCTGCAGTATGCTGCCAGGGTCAAGCAGAAGAATCTGGCTATTCTCACGGTTACTGACGGGTTTGGCGCATCAGGTCGTGAACAGCTGAAAGTTTCTGCAGCCCAAAAGGGTTTCAAGATTGTTGCTGATGAAACCTACGGCCCCAAAGACACCGACATGACCCCGCAGCTGACCAAGATCCGCTCCAGCAAGGCTGATGCCATCATCTGCTGGGGCACCAATCCCGGTCCTGCCATTATTACCAAGAATATCAAACAGCTGGGAATCAAGACGCCGGTTTATATGAGCCATGGTGTTGCCTCCAAAAAGTACATTGAGCTGGCCAGTCCGGCTGCTGCAGAAGGGATTATGCTGCCTGCAGGAAAACTTGCCGTGTATGACGCGCTGTCAAAAAATGATCCTCAGCAGAAGTTGTTGAGAGAGTATGATGCTGCCTACAAGAAGGCCCACGGCGTTGAGGCATCAACCTTTGGCGGCTATGCCTATGATGCCTTCCTGCTGGTAACCAATGCTATTAAGACCAAAGGGGCAACCCCGGCCCAGATCCGTGATGGCCTGGAGCAGACTAAAAAACTGGTCAGTGTATCCGGTGTTTTTACTATGTCCGCCAGCGATCACAATGGCCTGGACCTGTCAGCCTTTGAAATGGTGAAGATTCACAAAGGCGATTGGTCCATACTGAAATAAAGGAGATACCAGCATGGGTTTTCGATTTACAACTTTGATCACTGCAGCAGTGCTGCTTTTTACCACGTCTCTTTCCTTTGCTGCCGGTACCATCAAGATCGGTGGTCTCTTTTCAGTAACCGGCCCTCCTGCCTTTCTGGGGGAGCCTGAGCGTAATACCGCTAAAATGGTGGTGGACAGTATCAACAAGGCAGGCGGCATCAAAGGGCAAAAGCTGGAACTGGTGGTGTATGACACTGCCGGTGATGCCACCAAGGCTGTCCAGATGGCAACCAAGTTGATCAAGGATGATAAGGTTATTGCCATTATCGGACCCAGCACCACTGGTGAGAGTATGGCGGTAATTCCGGTGGCGGAACGGGAGCGGGTACCACTGATCTCCTGTGCTGCAGGCAGCAAGATTACCGACCCGGTCAAACGCTATGTCTTCAAGACTGCCCAGAATGACGGACTGGCAGTGGCAAAGATCTATGAATACCTGCAGAAGCATAAGCAGAACAAGGTTGCTATCCTGACTGTTTCCGATGGTTTTGGCGCTTCTGGACGGGAGCAGTTAAAATCTCTGGCAGGTAAGTTTGGCATGCAGATTGTGGTGGATGATACCTACGGTCCCAAAGATACCGACATGACCTCACAGTTGACCAAGATCCGTGGTTCCCAGGCCCAGGTGTTGATTGTCTGGGGTACCAACCCCGGTCCGGCAGTAATCGCCAAGAACGCCAGGCAGCTTGGGCTTAAACTGCCGCTGTTCATGAGCCACGGTGTTTCTTCCAAGAAGTTTATCGCCCTGGCTGGTGATGCTGCAGAAGGTGTCAAGCTGCCATCCGGCAAGGTAATAGTCTCGGATGTACTGCCCAAGAATGATCCTCAGAAGGCATCTCTCTTGGCCTATGTCAGGGATTACCAGAAGCATTTCAAGGCAGAAGGTGACCACTTTGGCGGCCATGCCTGGGATGGTGTGATGCTGGTCAAGGCAGCCATTGAGAAAGGTGGGGCAACCACTGAAGGAATCCGTGCCGGCCTGGAAGGGCTCAAGGATTTTCACGGTATTGGCGGTACCTTTAACTTTTCAGCTGGGGATCATGCCGGTCTGAACAAAGATGCTTTTATTATGGTTGAAATCAAGAACAAAGACTGGGTGATTGCAAAATAGAAACGAAAATATCCTCGTTTCTCATTGTTTCATCGCTATACACACTATCGTAAAGACAGGCGTTTCAGTGCGCCTGTCTTTATGTCTGTAAAGGGTTGGTAAACAGTATCTATGGAATTAGGTAACCAATTACTGCAATATCTGCTGTCAGGGCTTTCCACCGGGGCTATCTATGCCCTGATCGGGATTGGCTTTTCCATTATCTACAATGCCACTGGCATTATTAACTTTGCCCAGGGCGAGTTTGTCATGTTGGGGGGGATGCTGACCCTGTTTATGATGGAGACCCTGAAACTTCCCCTCTGGGCTGCTATTCCACTGGCTGTCCTGCTGGCCACCCTGGTTGGACTGGTCTTTGAACGGCTGGCTATCCGCCCTTTGCGCAAGGCATCACCCATCAGCCTGGTGATTATCACCATTGGCGGTTCAATCCTTATCCGCGGTCTGTCCATGCTGATCTGGGACAAGGATACCCATGCACTGCCCCCTTTTTCCGGCGATGAGCCGATCATGATTGCCGGCGCAACTGTGCTGCCTCAACATTTCTGGATCTTAGGGATTACCGTAGTGCTGATCGGACTGAATAAGTGGTTCTTCAGCCATACCATCAGCGGCAAGGCGATGCGGGCCTGTTCCTACAATCCCCGCGCAGCAGGCCTGGTGGGTATTGACGTGCGCCGGATGGTGCTGCTTTCCTTTGTAATCAGTGCTGCCATGGGCTCTCTGGCTGGCATTATTGTGGCGCCGTTGACCATGACCTCCTATGATGTTGGTGTAATGCTGGGGCTGAAAGGGTTCTGCGCTGCCATTATCGGCGGGATGTCCAGTGGTATTCCCACGGTGATTGGCGGGCTGATCCTGGGGGTGTTGGAGTCATTGGGAGCCGGCCTGATTTCTTCTGGCTACAAAGATGCTATTGCCTTTGTGATCCTGTTGCTGATCCTGTTCATCCGTCCTCAAGGCCTGTTCGGCAAGCCGGAAAGTGAACGGGTGTAGCAGTGAAAAAAGAACTGATCAAATACGCTGTCTTTGCCCTCTTGATCCTGCTTGCTCCCCTGGCCTTTTCCGGCAATTATCTGATGAATGTGCTGGTCTTTGTGGGAATCCACACCATGCTGGCGGTGGCGCTTAACCTGCTATTGGGGTATGCCGGGCAGATTTCGCTGGGGCATGCCGCCTTTTTCGGGCTGGGCGCCTATGGCTCCGGTATTCTGTCCACAACCTATGACTGGAATCCGTGGCTTGCCATGACCGTGGTTGCACTTGTGGTGGGAGGACTGGCCTTTGCCATCGGTTTCCCGATCCTGAAGCTGAAAGGCCACTATCTGGCCATGGCGACCCTGGGGATGGGGATCATTGTCTATATTGTCTTTAACGAATGGGTTGACATCACCGGCGGGCCATCGGGCTTTTCCGGCATTCCCAACCTGGAACTGGGGCCACTTGTCTTTGACAGTGATATCAAGAATTACTATCTGGTCTGGAGCTTTGTACTGGGCTGTGTTCTGCTTTCAGTAAACCTTGCCAACTCACGGATAGGACGAGCCTTTCGGGCCATCCATGATGCCGAGGTGGCAGCGCGGGTAATGGGAGTGAATGCCCGACTGCTGAAGGTGCAGGTCTTTGCCCTTTCTGCCATGATATGTGCCATAGCCGGCTCTCTGTATGCCCATGTCATGACCTTTGTGGCACCTCCCTCCTTTGGTTTCAATATCTCGGTTGAACTGCTGACCATGGTGGTAATTGGCGGTCTGGGCAGTATCTACGGCTCCTTCCTGGGGGCACTGCTATTGACCATGCTACCGGAATTCCTGCGTTTTATGCATGACTATGACATTGTCTTTTACGGCGGCCTGCTGATGATCATGACCATCTTCATGCCTGGTGGCCTGGTGAGGGGCATACCTGACCTGTTCCGTAAGATTACCGGTCTGAAGAACAAAAAGGGAGGTGCCCATGCTTGAACTGAAAGGCATCACCCAGATCTTTGGCGGAGTTACGGCGTTAAACAATGTGTCATTTTTCATCCATGCGGATCAGATTACCGGTGTAATCGGCCCCAATGGCGCCGGCAAGACCACCCTGTTTAATATTGTAACCGGTATCTACCAGCAGACCAGTGGTCAAGTGATCTTTGAAGGCAGCGACATCAGCGGAATTCCGGTGGAGCGTCTGGCTGCCAAAGGGATGGTGCGTACCTTCCAGAATATCGAGCTGTTTGGTCAGATGACCGTACTTGAAAATGTGATGGTAGGCCTGCACAGTAAAAGTAAAAGCGGGCTGTTTGCCTGTTCTTTCAAGGCCCCCTGGGCCATTAAGGAGGAACGCCGTATCCGTGAAGAGGCACACGAATGGCTGCGCTTTGTTGGTATCGAACAACTGGCTGATGTTCAGGCAGCAAACCTGCCGTTTGGTAAGGGCAGGATGCTGGAGATAGCCCGGGCCATGGCCTGCAAACCACGTATGATCCTGATGGATGAACCTGCTGCCGGTCTGAATTCACAGGAAACCGTCGGTCTGGCTGAACTGATCCGCAAGATCCGTGATCTGGGAGTAACGGTCGTGCTGGTGGAGCATGATATGGAGCTGGTCATGGATATCTGTGATCGGATCGTGGTGTTGAACCTGGGACAAAAATTGGCCGAAGGTACCCCGCGTGAAATACAGGATAACCCAGAGGTAATAGCAGCGTACCTGGGGGATGATGAATAATGTTAAAGTTAAAGAATATCAATACCTACTACGGTAAGGTACATGCCCTGAAGAATGTCTCCCTGCATCTGGCAGAAGGGGAAATTGTTACCCTGATCGGTGCCAATGGTGCCGGCAAGACCACCATTCTGAATACCATCTCCGGTGTGACTCCAGCTTCCGGTGGTGACCTGCTCTTTCAAAAAGAGGAGATCAAGGCCCTGGCACCGGACCGGATTGTCAAGCTGGGTATATCTCAGGTGCCTGAAGGGCGTCAGGTCTTTAAACCGATGACCGTCGAGGAAAACCTTGAGCTGGGAGCCTACCTGCGCTACCGTGCGCGAGACCCCAAGACAGAGATTCTGAAGGATAAGGAAGAAATTTTTCAGCTTTTTCCCCGCCTGGAAGAACGGCGCAAACAGGCTGCCGGTACCATGTCCGGTGGTGAACAACAGATGCTGGCGATTGGTCGGGCCCTGATGGCCCGTCCCAAACTGTTGCTGCTGGATGAGCCATCCATGGGGCTGGCACCGCTGGTGGTGCAGGAGATCTTCAGGGTGCTGCAGCGGCTGCGGGATGAACGGGGTGTGACGATCCTGCTGGTGGAACAGAATGCCAAGGCAGCCCTCAAGCTGGCTGACCGTGGCTATGTACTGGAAACCGGCAAGGTGATTCTTGAAGGTGCTGCGGACGAGCTGCTGGAAAATGCCGAGGTCAAACGGGCCTATCTGGGCAAAGACAAGAAAGAGATATGGGAGCGGTAACCGCCCTGATTTGGTTGAAAAAATAGTGCCCGACTGTATTAAACAGTCGGGCAACTCAAAAAAACTACGATTTCGATTTCAAGCTGATCAGACCGTCTGCTTTAACTCCTCAATCAACCCACCCAGAAAGTCATACCCTTTTTGCCAGAAACCGGCGGATTCAATGTCAATACCGGCCAGTTTGGCTGTGTCAGCCGGTGACAGCGCACCGCCTGACTCCAGTAGGGCCTGGTAGCCCGGCTTGAAGGCGTCGCCGGTCTCGCGGTACTGCTGGTACAGCGCCAGTACCAGCAGCTCGGCAAAGGTGTAGGAGTAGCAGTAGAAGCGGCTGTGAATGAAGTGGCTGATGTAGGACCAGCCCCATTGATAGGCCGGGATCATCTCTACGGCATCGCCGAACAGCTTGCTGTTTTCTTCCAGCCAGATAGCGCAGATCCGGTCGTTGGAAAGCAACCCCTGCTGCCGTTCCTGATGCAACCGCAGCTCAAAACGGGTCAACACGGTCTGGCGGAAGGTGGTGGCAATAATATCTTCTATCTTGGCACAGAGCAGTGATTTACGAACCTCAGGATCAGTCTCCCTATCCAGCAGCATCCGGGTCAGCAGCATCTCACCAAACACTGAGGCGGTTTCTGCCAGTGGCAGTGGTGCATGGTAGTTGAGGCTGTTCTGCTTTTGGGACAGCACAAAATGCAGGCCATGGCCGGCTTCATGGGCAATGGTGGCGATATCACGCAGGTTGTTGGTGAAGTTCAGTAGCAGAAACGGCGGATCAACCGGTGAAATTCCCATGGCAAAGGCGCCGCCTGATTTACCCTGACGCGGCATGACATCCACTCTCCGCTCATCAAAAAATGCCTGGATGATTTTGCCACATTCAGGATCAAAGTTTTTATAGGATTAAATGGTCATGTCG
>DAIQQT010000406.1:0-2487 GCA_036786685.1 Trichlorobacter sp. | reverse complement strand
CTATCCTGTCCCGGGGATTGAATGATCCCCGGATCGGGTTTGTCACCATTACCGGTGTGGAGGTGACCGATGACCTGCATCTGGCACGGATCTTCTTTACCGTAATTGGTGATGAAACTGCCAAAAAGAGTACAGAAGATGGTCTGAATAGTGCGGCCCGTTTTATTCGCCATGAACTGGGCAAGGTGCTGAAGATGCGCTATACCCCTGATATTCTCTTTAAATATGACCATTCCCAGGAATACGGCCAGCGGATTGATGAGCTGCTGAGGGAAGTGGGAACCGGCAATGACGGAAACGATTCAGAAGATCGCTGACGCTATCCGGCAGAGCCGGACCGTTTTGATTACCAGCCATGAAGGCCCTGATGGTGATGCCATTGGCTCGTCATTGGGGCTTGCTGCGTTTTTAAAGGCAATCGGCAAACAGGCTGTGGTGCATCTGGCTGATCCGGTGCCTGAACTGTACCGTTTTCTGCCGGGAGCGGATCAGGTCTGCAGCACTATCCCCGATCAGGATTTTGACCTTGCCTTTGTGCTGGATGTGGGCGAGTTCCGCCGTGCAGGCAAACAGTTTGGTGCCTTTAACCGGATCGGTCAAACCATCAACCTTGATCACCATCTGACCTGCGAACATTTTGGTAACCTTAATCTGATCGATGAACAGGCAGCAGCAACCGGCCTGTTGGTCTGGCGGGTGGCCAAGGCTTATGGTTTTACTGCTGATTATGCTACAGCCCTCTGTCTCTATGTGGCGGTGCTGACAGATACCGGCTCATTCCGTTATTCAAACTCAAATCAGGAAGCCTTCACTGCAGCAGGCGAACTGGTTCAGCAGGGTGGCTTGAATGCCTGGCATGTGGCGGAAAAACTGTATGAAAGTCAGCCCCGCAAGCGGATCGAGCTGCTGGCACAGGCGTTACCTACCCTGGAATTTGTGAAAAACGGTCAGGTGGCCTCAATTACGGTGACACTTGATATGTATGCTGCAACCGGGGCTACGGCGGAGCTGACTGATGGTTTTGTCAATTATCCCCGCTCAGTGGCCGGGGTTGAGGTGTCTGTGTTTTTCCGGCAGCTTGATGTGCAAAAGTACAAGGTCGGTTTCCGTTCCAAGGGAACCGTCAATGTGGCCTTGCTGGCCCAGGCCTTTGGCGGCGGCGGTCATCATAACGCTGCCGGAGGCACGGTGGAGGGAAGCCTGGACGAGGTTAAACGGATCGTCTACGGAGCGGTTGAAGCAGCACAGTGGTAGACGGTTTTCTGGTCATTGATAAACCTGCCGGTATCAGTTCCCATGATGTCGTTAACCGGGTGCGGCGTATCCTTGGTACCAGAAAGGTTGGCCATACCGGCACCCTTGACCCCTTTGCCACCGGTGTGTTGCCGATTGCCGTAGGGGAGGGGACCAAGGCGATCCAGTTTCTGGATGAAGGTGAAAAGGCCTATGAGGCGGTCATCCGGCTTGGTCTGGTAACCGATACCCTTGATGTCACCGGAACTGTGCTGCAGGAACATGATCCCAAAGGGGTGGGGCAGGAACAGCTTTTAGTAGCTATGGCTGCCCTGACAGGCGAGATCAGTCAGGTTCCGCCGATGTACTCTGCCATCAAGCAGGGTGGGCAGCCGTTGTACAAGCTTGCTCGCAAAGGGATTGAGGTTGAACGGCAATCCCGCCGGGTCACCATCCAGAGCTTTGAACTGCTTGAGTTCTCATTACCCCTGGCAACGGTCCGGGTACACTGCTCCCGTGGTACCTATGTGCGTACCCTGGCTGATGATCTGGGGAAACTGCTTGGCTACGGCGCTTGTTTGACCCAGTTGCGGCGTACCATGAGCGGTCCGTTCCGGTTGGCTGATGCCATGACGCTTGAACAGCTTGCCAGCTATACTGAAGAAGGTGTCGCACAACATCATGTTGTGCATGTGCCGACAGCTCTTTCCCATCTGGCTCAGATTCAATTGACTGAATCTGAGCTGCAGAAGCTTAAAAACGGTATTCCGCCTCGGGACAGGCTGCTTGAGATGTCTCCCGGTATGTTCAGCCTGATGTATGGACAACAGGTGATAGCGGTTGCAGAACAGACCCCTGAGAAGGCTGTCAGCCTGAAAAGGGTCTTCAACTGATGGAAATGCTTTACAGGTTCAGGTAAGGTGTGATAGAGATATATCCCTTTTAGTGTTTAAAGTGTTTCGACACATACATCCCCATGCTGTACAGGAGGAGCCCACAGGTGCTGGCTACAGAAAAAAAGCAGGAAATCATTAACAACTTTAAGAAGCATGAAGGCGATACCGGATCCCCAGAGGTCCAGATTGCAATCCTGACCGCACGTATTGTGTATCTGACCGATCACTTCAAGATCCACAAGAAGGATCACCACAGCCGTCGCGGTTTGCTGAAGCTGGTTGGCCAGCGTCGTCGCATGCTTGACTATCTCAAGTCCCGTGACCTTGATCGTTACAAGAAGGTGATCGAGCAACTCGG
>DAIQQT010000033.1:0-13244 GCA_036786685.1 Trichlorobacter sp. | reverse complement strand
AGCAGCTGTTTCAGTTCCTGCTGGAGGTCCATTGGTTGTTGTTCCATGCCGTCCAGATGGGCAAAACTTTTTAGTTCCGAGACGATAGCAGCAATCTTGTCAGCGCCGTCAAGGGACTGTCCAAGCAGCACCCCACTGTCTTCCAGCAGAAAATCCAGTTTCAGCTCTTTCCAACGTTGTTCTGTCTGGCGCTTGACGACCTCCGGTGAGGCCTCTTTGTCCAGCATCAGACGGTACAGTCCCAGCATCTCTGCCATCCGGTTCTGGTACTTGGCAAAACTGTTCAGGTTACTCTTTATAAACCCTAGCGGTGTGTTGATCTCATGGGCCATGCCGGCTGCCAACTGGCCTACAGCTGCCAGTTTTTCCTGTTGCAGCATCCGCTGGTAGGCCTTTTCCAGCTCTGCAGTACGCTCCTTGACCTTTATTTCAAGATTACGGGCCAGTTCCCGGTAACGCCGTTCCGACTCCATCAGACGATGGTTGGTAGCCACCAGCTGTTCGTAGGATTCCTGTACAATGCTGGTATGTACCTCTGTGGTCAGCATCCGCTTCAGGTTATTGGTAACCGTCAAATGCAGGGCATCCTGCAGCAAGCGAGCTATCGCTTCAAAGCCGGGAATCTGATCTCTGGCTTCAAGCAACAGGGTACCTTTGGGCTCTCCCTCAACCAGCACCGACAAGCGCTTCTGCAGTTGTGCAGGCAGATCACCAACAGGCTCCTCCCCCACCACAACCATGGCCCGATCATCCTCATCAAGCAGGGCAATACGGTTAATCCCCAACCTGATGGCACTGCGCAGCAGTGGTTCAATTTCCACTTTACTGACAATGTCGGCCAGACGCTTTTCTTCGCCGATGACAAACTCAACATGGGTAGCGGTTTCGGTCATAGCTTCCTCACCAAAGCCTGCACAAAGGTCCCTTTATCTACCTGAAACCGCTCCCGCAACTGCAGCTTCTGATCCAGGCTGTCAAACAGCCCTTCAACCGCAGCCTGAAAGGTCTCCAACACCCCCTGTCCCAGTAGGGATGATGCCATGACCAGCGGTAGGCCGGTAGGTTCCCAGGTGGCTCGCAACTCTTCCTCTGAGACCAGATCCGTAAGATCGCGCTTGTTAAACTGAATGACTAACGGCAGTTTTTCAATATCCAGCCCCACCAGGGACAGATTCTGCTCCAGGTTGGCAAAGCTTTCAGCATTCACCGCCTGCTGGCTGATCTGTGAATCAGCTACAAAGACCACGCCATCAGCCCGCTGCAGTACCGCCTTACGGGTAGCGTCATGGCGTACCTGACCCGGCACGGTGTAGACCTTCAACTTGATCTTCAGGCCTGAAGGTGCCTCATAAAAGAACGGCAGCAGGTCAAAGTAGATGGTACGGTCTTCGGTGGTATCAAGCATCATCAGCTCACCACGACCATCCTGCAGCAGCTTGTCATGCAGACAGAGCAGGTTGGTGGTCTTGCCGGACAGGGCCGGACCGTAATAGACCAGCTTCAGGATCAGCCGTTTTTGTACTTCATCAAATTCAATCACTGCTTAGCCTTTGCCATGGACCAGGGCAAACACGCCATGTAGCGGCGGGTCCAACTGGTAGTAGCGCTGGATAGCCTCAACCTTGACGTTATCCAGCGTCACCCCTTTGTTCAGCAGCATCATACCGGTGCCGGAGATAAGATCTTTGGTCAGAATCATGCCGGCCCGCAACTCTTCAGGTTTCAGTTCCAATTCAACCGTGGCATTGGGATCGATCTCCGGCATGGTGAAGTAGGCATAGCGGGCAACCTTTCTGAAAACCCGTTGCAGGCCCGGATCAAGTTTTATTTCAAGCCCCAGTTCCACCCTGGCCAGGGCCTGCTCTGCAGTATCACCTCCACTGGTAACAGCCTTGTCCAGCTGATCCGCATAGGCCAGAATCCTGGCCCCAATTGGGATCTGATCACCTTTCAGATGATCAGGAAAACCGGAGCCGTTAAAATATTCATGGTGATGCCGGATTAAAACACCGGCCGGTCGAAGATCTGCAATACTGTCAATGGCCATCTGACCCCGCACCGGATGTTGACTAAAAATCTTCAGCTCATCCTGGGTCATATAATCCTGTGACTTGTCGAATATATTCTCCGGTAAGCCGATTTCTCCGATGTCATGCAACAAGGCTGCAGTACGGATAATCTCAAGCTCCTCCGGCATCAGACCGTATTCCCGGGCCGCAGCAACAGCCAGTTCCGTCACATTGCGGGCATGCTGCTGAGCCTTCTGACCACGCAGTTCCACCAGGCCTGAAAAGGCATTAATGATGCCGCTGTAGTTCTGCTTTAACTGAATCAGCGCCTCATTCAGGTCATCAGCCTTTTTGCGAATGGCAGTGGTCTGTTGCAGCACCCGGTTTTTCAGGTTTTCATTCCATTGCTTCATTTCTTCATTCTGTGCTTGCACAATGGCTTGCAAACGTTTGTTATCATTTGACAGTTTCCACGTCTCAACCGCTGCTTTCAGTGTCTGCAGCAGATCATCATCATTCCAGGGTTTGTTCAGGTAACGACTGGCCCCTCCCTTGTTAATGGCATCCGCCGCTGCAGAGATATCAGAATAGCCGGTCAAAAGCATCCTGATCGCATCAGGGGCCAACTGTTGGGACTGCTGTAAAAAGTCTGCGCCGTTCATACCGGGCATCCGCTGGTCCGATACGATCAGTGCCACCTGGGAAAGGGTCGCCAGCTTCTGCAGACCGGCATCACCTGAGTTGGCGATTTCCGCATCAAATTCCTCATCCATGACCAGGCGCTGCAACGCCTTCAGGATATTCTCCTCGTCATCTACAAACAGCACAACAGGCCGAATCAATTCATCACTCATGGGAACATGCCTCCTGTTCTGCCAACGGCAGGAAGGTCTTAACCAGTTCAGGGTCAAAATGGGTAGCAGTCATTTCCTGCATAATTTCAAGTGCCCGTTCAAGTGAATAGGCTTTACGGTAGGGACGATCAGAATAGAGCGCGTCAAAGACATCGGCAATGGCCACAATGCGGGCCTCAATCGGAATTTCATCACCCTTCAGACCGGAAGGATAGCCGGCTCCGTCAAACCGTTCATGGTGATACAGGATGACATTCACCACCACTTCTGACATGTGGGCCTGACGGGCAACATCCGAGCCCCAGCGGGGATGTTGCATGACTGATTCCATATCGTCTTCATTCAGTTTGCCGGGGTGGTTCAGCACACGTTCAGGCACCCCGATCTTGCCACAATCATGTAACCAGCTGCCATGTTTGATCTCTTCCAGCTGCTGTTCAGGAAGCCCCATCGCCTTGGCAAGGGCAACTGCATAGCGGGCAACCCGGTCACAATGCCCCTTGGTATAGGGATCTTTCAGTTCAACGGTCTGTGCCAGCGAAAGGTAGACGGTCTCATCCTCGGTGGATTTGAGCGAATGTATCAGCTCATAGCGCATCAAGGCCTCATCAACCACCTCCATCAGTTCCTGGTTGTTCCAGGGTTTGGTGACAAAACGAAATGCTTCGCTTTTGTTAATGGCATCAATGGCGATGGTAAGATCGGCATAGGCGGTCATCATGATTCGGATCGTATGGGGCCAACGAGCCTTGACCTTGGATAGAAATTCTATCCCCCGCATGCCGGGCATCAGGTAGTCAGACACCACTACCCAAACCTGCTCCCTTTCCATGATCTCAAGCCCTTCCTGACCGGATGATGCAAACAGACAACGCAGATCATCCCGTTCAAGATACATCCGCTCCAGGGCATTACGGATCGGCTGTTCATCATCCACAAACAATACAGTACGCATTAATCAGACCTCCAGAAATACCAACACAACCACATCACTGCCGGCAAAGGAGACCGTGCGCCCCAGTACCCGCCAGGAACGGTCACCAAATCTATCAACCATGTTCAATGTCTTCTCTTTTCTGACCTGTTCTACCATCAGTTTAAGACGAGCATCACAAAAATGTTGGATATCTATACCCAAAAACTCATCACACAGTTGCTTCAAAATACCGGCTGCAACCGTGTTGCAATGGGCAATCAGTCCACCCTCATCAATTCCAACAACCCCTACCGGCAGATTACCCAGCATGGTCTGTGAAAACTCAAGTGCCTTATTACGAAGCTCCAGCGCCTCGGTCCGTTCCAGAACCTTTTGTTCCAATGCCTGATTGGTAAGGGCAAGTTTGTCAAACAATTCCCGGTTTTTCTTAAGCAGGAAATACCGTTCCAGACAGTTATGAATGGTCACCCGCAGCTCTTCGTCATTCCACGGTTTGGGGATGAATTTATAGATATGCCCTTCATTGATGGCAGCAACAATGGCACCGGCATCGGCATAACCGGAAAGCACAATCCGAACAGTGTCCGGCCAGCGCTCATAAACCGCCTTGAGAAACTCAACCCCGTTCATGACCGGCATGCGGTAGTCCGACACCACCACCTGAAAACTGTCACCGGCTTCAGACATAATCTCAAGCCCTTCATCACCTGAACCGGCAGTCACAATCTCGTAGTCATCATCCAGAAAAATTCGCTCCAGCGAACGCAGGACATTGCGTTCATCATCAACACAGAGAATTTTTACCGGCATTTCAAAGTTTTCCATAACTGGCTCCTTGTTCAACAACCTTACAATCTAAAAGCATCAAAACTTACACCTGACCACCCCTACCCCCTCCTGAACCAGGAGGGGAATCTTTGAAGCTCCCCTCCTTGTCAGGAGGGGCTGGGGGGGTGGTTGTGAAATACAATTATTCATTCTCAACCGGCAACCGCACCGTAAAGGTCGTCCCCTTGCCGGGCTCGCTTGCAACAGATATTTCACCATGGTGTTTATTACGGATGATATCAGCAGAGATGGATAACCCCAACCCGGTTCCCTTGCCTGCTGATTTGGTCGTATAAAACGGTTCAAAAACCCTGTCTTGCACCTCTTTGGGCATCCCTTTGCCGGTGTCAGAGACCGAAACGCAGACATGATCAGCTTCTGCCCAGGTCCTGACCGTGATACCCCCCTGTTGTTCCATTGCCTGGGCAGCATTTACCAGCAGATTCAAAAAGACCTGATTCAACTGTTGGGGGTTACAGGAAATCTGGGGAATATCCCCAAACTCCCGCTCAAGGGTGGCAATATATTTCAGTTCGTTCCAGGCGATGTTAATGGTTGTTTCAAGGCATTCATTCAGATTGGCATGGGTCAGTTCTGCCTGATCCAGCCGCGAAAAACTCTTCAGATCCTGCACAATTCTGCGAACCCGGTTGGCACCATCCAGACTTTCCTTAATTAACTCGTTTACATCACTGATGATATAATCCACCTTCAGCTTCTGACGCAGTTGATCCAGCTCATCCATGCCGGGATGGCCGGGACACGCATACAAGGAACCTTGCAGCGCAGCTATATAGGTATCCAGTCGTTCAGCATACTTACCCAATGAGGTCAGGTTACTGGTGATAAATCCCATCGGGTTGTTGATTTCATGGGCCACTCCGGCAGCCAGCTGACCAATAGAGGCCATTTTTTCCTGCTGGATAATCTGTGCCTGCATCGCCTTCATGGTCTCTTCATATTTTTTTTGTTCATCAATGGTCTGTTGCAACTCCTGCATCTTCGCTTCCAGCTTGTTAAACAGCACTTCATTGTAGCTGCGCAGCAATTTCATTTCATCGTCCAACGGTTGTTCAACACTGGACACGACTGTTTTTCTACTCTCAGCCAGCACGTCATCAAGTACCTTGGTAAGAACTTCAGGCGGCGTTGGTTTCAGCAGATAGCGGCAGGCCCCCAGCTCCAACCCCAGTTGTTGTTCCTGCTTGTCAACATAATCACTTGAGTAAAGGATGACAGGTACCTGTTTAAGTGACTGATCTGCTTTACATTGACGACAAAGTTCAAAGCCATCCATAGCCGGCATCATCACATCGGTTATGATCAGGTCAGGTGGCCTGATGCGGGCCTGCTGCAGGGCGTCTGCACCGTCATCTGAAGTCTGTACCTCATGACCGGCCTTCTGCAGCGTTACTTCAAGCAGGCTGCGGCTGAATATGTCGTCATCAACTATCAGAATTTTTGCCATCAACTTCTCCTTTAAAACCTTAACGCTCTGCGTCTTTGCTTCTCTCTTCTTACTCTGCGTTAAGGTTTTTTGACACCAGCGGCAGCCGGACCGTAAAGGTGGTGCCACTACCAACCGTGCTATCCACCAGAATCTCCCCATCATGTTTGTGGATGATGTCGTAGCAGATCGAAAGTCCCAAACCGGTACCCTTGCCAACTTCTTTGGTGGTAAAAAACGGTTCAAAGATCCTGTTCAGATGATCAGGGTCAATCCCTTTACCGGTATCGGAAATGGCAATCAGCACAGTTTCCCCCTCCTGCCAGGTCCGTACGGTAATGGTGCCATGACCTTCTATGGCATGGGCAGCATTCACCAGCAGGTTCATAAAGACCTGATTCAACTGCTGCGGACGGCAGGTAACCTGTGGCAGGTCACCGTACTCCTTGACCACTTCGGCAACATACTTAATTTCGTTGCGGACCATATTCAGGGTGGTATCCAGACTGTCATTAAGACTGACCGGCTTGAGCTCTGCTTCATCAACATGGGAAAAACTCTTAAGATCCTGGACAATACGACGCACCCGCTCTGCGCCATCAAGGGATTCCGCCAGCAGGCTTTCCATATCCTCCATAATAAAATCTATCTTCATGCTCTTTCTGGTTTTGGCGATCTCATCCACCAACGCAGCATTGCCGCTGTTTCCGGTCAGCTCAACCAGGGTTGCTTCAAAGGTCTTAAGCTTGTTGATATATTTTGCAAGGGATGAGAGGTTGCTTGAAATAAATCCCATCGGGTTATTGATCTCATGGGCTACCCCGGCTGCCAGTTGCCCCACTGAGGCCATTTTTTCCTGTTGAACCGCCTGCATCTGCACCAGCTTCAGGTGGTTGTAGGCAGATTCCAGTTCCTGATGGATCGCCCTGATCTCCGTAATGTCACGGAAGTTAACCACGTTACCCACCTGAAAACCGTTCTTGTTACGCAGTGGGAAGGTGCGCAGGTCAAAGAAGCGCTGATTTTCCCTGTCCCGCAGGGTCCCGCTTCCGTTTTTGTAATTATCAATGACAAAGCCCAGGCCATACAGCGTAGAGGCCCAGCTTTTACCCAGAATCTCATTGAGCGGAAGTCCGGTCAGCTGGCAGAAAGGGCTGTTGCAGCGCTGGATATTACCTTGGGTATCGCACATCAGCACAATATCGGTGATGCAGTCCAAAGTATCTTCCCACTCCCGCTTGGCTGCCTCCACCTGAGCAAACAGTTTATCCAGCCTGGTGTGCTGCTGCGCGATCTCTGCCCTGTTCCGTTCCAGTTCTTCTTCAAGCAGCTTTCGCTCAGTCATATCCAGCACGGTTTCAATGGCTGCAATCATGTTGCCCTGTTGATCACGGATTGGTGATGCCTCAAACAGGATATAGCGGCGCTTGCCCCCCAGGTTTTCATACCAGCCTTCAGCCTGCAGAGCGCCGGGGATATGCAGTGAAGGGTGTATATAGGCATAGAGGTTGTCGTCTGACTGGTGATCAGACAGAATAAAGTCAGCCAGCACCGGGCGTTCATGGTCGTAAAACGGTGTCCATTGACGTTTTGTGCCAATCAGCTCTTCCTTACTGAACCCGGTCAGATCCTGCAGGGCATTATTCCAGATCACGATGCGATGACTTTCATCCAGCACAAAGATCGGAACAGCAGCATTGCCGATCATCTGCTCAAGAAAGGTCTTCTGCTTTTCCAGCATATCCTGCAGATGCATCATGTCTGAGATATCGGAAAAACTGCCTCGAATCCCCAGAAACAGGCCTTCCTCATCACAGATCTGCTGACAGGTGTGGGAAACCCAATGTTCATCGCCAGCTTTATCAACAAGTTTGATGTTGATGCTGTTTGGCATCAACAGCCGTTCCTGATGCATGGCCACATGCTCAGTCCAGAGCATTAAACTGTCCGGCGAAATGATCTTTTTAAATGAATCCAGATCTGCTTTAAGCTCAGATTTGGTGTAGCCGGTTATTGACTCACAGTTCAGTGAAATATAGCCAAGGGTACTGTCCGGCAAGATCAGGTAGACCAGATCAGAGGAGTAATCTGCCACTATGCGATAAATATAAGCGGTTGGACTCATCAGTGGCTCCTGGCTACGACAACGTACTATCCGGCACTGGCGGCGTTAACGGCAGGCGGATGGTAAAGGTGGTACCCTTGCCCACCTCACTTTCCACCGTCAGTTCCCCACCATGTTTCTTGATGATTTCATGGCTGATGGAAAGCCCCAGACCGGTTCCCTTGCCCACCTCTTTGGTGGTGTAAAACGGCTCAAAGATTTTGTGGCGCACCTCATCTGGTATACCGCACCCGGTGTCAGCTATTGCAATATAGGCATTGTCACTGTCAGCCCGGGTCCGCACCGTGATGGTTCCAAGTTCATCGGCCTGTTTTTCCTGAATCGCGTGACAGGCATTTACCAGCAGGTTCATAAACACCTGATTAACCTGCTGAACATTACAAGGCACCTTGGGCAGATCGCCGTACTCTTTTTTCAGTTCAGCTACGTACTTGATCTGGTTCCAGATAATATTGATGGTGCTGTCAATACACTGGTGCAGCTCAGCCCTGGCAATCTGGGTAGTATCACTGCGGGAGAAGGTCTTCAGATCCTGTACAATCCTCATCACCCTGCCGGCGCCATCGCTGGATTCCTCAAGCAGTTGCCGGATATCCCGCAACACATACTCCAGCTTTAATTCTTTACGCAGGGCCTGCACAGCCTGTTGCTGCTGTTCAGTACAGCAGTTCTGTACCAACGGTTCCAGGGTGGTGATGTAACGCTCAAACTTATCCACGTATTTTTCAAGGGTACCCAGGTTGCTGTTAATAAACCCCATAGGGTTATTGATCTCATGGGCAATACCGGCAGAAAGCTGACCGATGGAGGCCATTTTTTCATTCTGCAACAGCTGGGCATACAGTTCACGGATCTGCATTTCATCTTTTTTCCGATCGGTTATGTCAATACAGGCGCCGGACATTCTGATCGGCGTTCCGGAAGGATCAAAGTAGACCTGACCGGTATCATGCCAATCCATGTAGCTGCCATCACTGTTGCGAACCCGGTAATCAATAACATAGGGTGTATTCTGCTCTATATGACTGGACAGGGCCTGATTGACCCGTGCAAGATCCTCTGGATGAATCACTGCTTCCCACGCAGTAATCGTTCGGGGAAGAGTACCCGGTTCTGCTCCCAGCATCCGGTCAACCGAATCTGACCAGATCAAGGCACCGCTGAGCATGTCCCAATCCCAGAGGGCAATATTGCCTGCAACCGAGGCCATTTCCAGCCGGTCCCGCTCAATCGCCAGTGCAATTTCAGCCAGCTTTCTGCTGGTGATATTCAGGTGGGTCAATACGATCCCGCCTGTTGAATTTTCCAGGGGGACTGCATACACAATAAACCAGCGTTGTTCAGTGGGGCTGTGACAGGAATATTCAGCTGAATAAACGGGAAGTACACGTTGTTGCACGGATATGACACCTGCCAGCAGCTCTTCAACTTCTGAGTTATCAACAGCAGCCCGCTGGCAGACTTCCAGATAATTAAGGCCAACACCAGCAATGAGTTCAGCAGATCCGCCATTTTCTGCTGCAAAGGCGCTCCACTCCAGATTCACCCGAATGATCAATCCATTTTCATCAAGCACAGCAATGGTGCTTTTGAGTGAATTCATAATCGATTCCACCAGCGACTGACTGGCGCGCAACGCCTCACGGTGCTGCTGCTGCTCGGTGATATCATGAATAACCGCCAGGCAGCGACGACCGGAATGGGTAGCCACCATCTGCAGGTTCACATCCACCGGATAGCTACTGCCATCGGCACGCTGATGCATGGTTTCAAAACGAAGCAAAGGCATGTTGCCGGTGGCCAGCGATGCGATTAAAGCAACGAACTCACGTCGGTGCATCAATGGTTTGATATCCAGCGGCGTCATGGTTTGCAGTTGCGTCAGGCTGTAACCAAGGTTGTTCAGTGCGCTCTGATTAACATATTCAAACAGCAGGGTATCTGGACTGAAGACATACAGCTCATTCTGGACCGCTTCCAGCATGGAAAGCAGTTCACGCTGGGACTGATCGGAAACAACCCGGTCAGTATCATCATGGATAATAAGCACCGCCCCGGTCACCTCATGCTGCTCATCCAGAAGCGGGTCAACCGTCAAATGCAGCCAGCGGTTTCCCTGGAAAATGAGCTGGCTTTCGGTTTTGCGGGTTTGCAGGCTGCGCAGCATGGGGCAGTCTTCTATCGGGCCATCTGCATTATGGATGACCTCCCAGCAGTGATGACCGATAATATCCTTGAATTCACGCTTAAAGAGCTGTCCGCAGGCCTGGTTACAGCGCAGAATCCGCATATCCCGGTCAATCAGACTGACGCTGTCACTGATGGCGTCAAAGGTGGACTGCCATTCATGGCCAGCGTTAACCAGCTTCTTTTCAAGTTCAATCCGCTGGGAAATCCGCCAGACCTCTGCCATCAAAAGGCTTAATTGCTGGCTGTCCTGTTCTGTATAGGGGATCTCCTTGTTGGCAACCCCCACCACCGCCACAATGGCCTGATGCAGGTCAAACACCGGCACGGTCAGAAAACGGGTCAGATGGACATGCCCTTCGGGATACCCTTTTTTCAGCGGTTCAGGGGCGTCAAAGTCATTCACCATGATCGGCCTGCGCTGGCGCACCGCCTCACCCCAGATGCCGGTTTTCTCCAGCTTGTAGATGGTTGAAGGATTTGCCACGGTACAGGCAGGCATGACCTCCTTTGACCAGGTATTCAGGACAAACTCCTGGGTCGCTTCATGGTAGTGATAGATGTACCCTATTTTGCTGCGGGTAATGGTTATGACCTTTTCAAGTGCATAATCCAGCAGGCCCTGGATATCCGAGGCCTGATACTCGCTGATATCCAGTAACGCCTGGAGCCGTTCTTCATTTTGTGCCAGTTCATGACTGGTATCAGTCAATGTTCTGGTACGCTCCTGCACCAACTGTTCAAGTTCTGCCTGACGCTTGTAATGGTACATCTGACGGATCAGCAGCAGCGCACCGGCCCAGCAGAAGACAAGGGAAAGCGCTGTCAGCAGCAGTTCCTTCCGCCAGCCAGCAAGGTAGTCATCCTCTGCCAGCCCGACATTCAGATAAAGCCGGTACGGTTGCCGCAGACGGTAGGAATAGCTGCGTTTAACCCCATCAACAGCACTTACGGCACGATAGTCTCCATGAGCGGTTTCACCTTTGGCCAGCTTCTGCTGCCAGACCAGTGAGACTTCTTTACTGCCATTGGCATATGTGGAACCTGCCTTCTGTTGCAGGGGGGAAAAATAGGCAAGCAGTGATAAATCTGCAAACCGTAGCGAGACGCTACCCTGATCCCCCGGCGCCACCTGAGAAAACAGCTCTTTGAACTGCTGCAGGGTCAACACACCATAGACAACACCACCAAAACGCTTGTCTGGCAAAGTAATCCTGCGTGCGCAGGTAATGACCCATTTGCCGCTGATCTTGCCGATGATTGGACGAGACAACACCATCCCTGCATCAGGATGGTCCCGCAGGTAGTTAAAATAGTCCCGATCCGCCATATTGACTGATGTTGCAGGCCGTTCTGGACTTCCCTGCGTTACCCTGCCCTGGGCATCACTGATTCTTAAACTATCCAGCTCAGGCAGATGTTTGAATTGACGTTCAATAAATGACTGCAGTTCCTGTTCGCTGGCCCTCTGCTGTTTATGTCGTACTACCTCATCAGACACCATCTGCAGGGTAAAATTAACCTTATCAAGTATTGCAATAACAGACTGACCCAGTGTCAGGGCCTTTGCCTGGGCCTCCAGTTTTGCATCGTGTTCAGCCTTGACGCGGCTATGTGACAGGCTGTAGATGGCCGGCAGACTTACCACCACCAGTAAGAGAACAAGTCCCAGTACCATCCGGTTCAGGAAGCCACCAGTAGGTTTCTGCCCCATCAGTATCCGTTGCATGCCGGCTATCCTTCCTTGCTGCCAGGACCGCTTACCGGCAGCCGGACCGTAAAGGTTGTGCCTCGCCCAACTTCGCTCTGGACCTCAATTGATCCGCCATGTTTTTTGATGATGTCATAGCTGATGGAAAGCCCGAGACCAGTCCCTTTGCCAACTTCCTTAGTGGTGAAAAACGGTTCAAAGATCCGGCGTTGTACCTCTTCAGGCATACCGCAACCGGTGTCGCTGACCCTGACCAGAACCTGATCATCCTGCAGTTCAGTACGCACGGTAATGTCACCATGGGTTTCCCCCAAGGCGTGGGCAGCATTTACCAACAGATTTAGGAAGACCTGATTCAGTTGCTGGGGAAAGCAGCTTATCCTGGGAATCTCGCCAAACTCGCGGTGCAGGTCAGCGATGTATTTCAGTTCATTCCAGGCGATGTTTATGGTGGTTTCAAGTGCCTCATTCAGGTCAATCAAGGCCGTTTCTGCCTGATCCACCCGCGAAAAATTCTTCAGATCCTGCACGATCCTGCGTACTCGTCCGGCACCGTCCAGGCTTTCTGCTATCAGCTGATGGGCATCATCAAGGATACGATCAATCTTCAACCGTTTGCGGGTATCCTGTACTGGCGCTGAAACAACAGGGTCACCACACCCCTGCACGGCATCATCAACCACACTGATGTACTCGTTCAAACGACTGACATATTTTTCCAGACTGCTGAGGTTGCTGGTAATAAAACCCATGGGGTTATTGATTTCATGGGCAACACCGGCTGCCAGCTGACCGATGGAGGCCATTTTTTCCTGTTGATAGATCTGCAACTGGGCCTCTTCAAGTCCTGCCAATGCCTTTTCCAGTTCATGGGTAGTACTACGAAGTTTGGTGGTGTCATTCAGTGAAATAACAAAGCCCTGAATGTCACTGGAATCTGCAGTCAGAGGGTAAATATTTATGTCATAACTACGGCCTGAAAGAATATGGATCAGCTCACCACTACTGGCGTTAAAGTGAACAAATTTAAACCCTGTTTCCTGCAGCAGGTCGCGCCAATCCTTACCAACCAGTTCTGTTACAGCCACCCCGGTCATATCTGCCAGTATCCGGTTATAACGCCTGATCCGGTGATCCGGGTCTGTA
>DAIQQT010000405.1:0-2500 GCA_036786685.1 Trichlorobacter sp. | reverse complement strand
CACAAGCAGCTCTCAGAGCCTTCTTTTATTCAATCAAATTATGGGACAGCAGTGGGCCACGTTATTGATAGCCAAAAATCAGAGAGCAGGCAAAAATAGAGTAAAAGGGATAATGCTACATTTCTCATCTATGACGTTCGTACCATAAGGAAGTTACAAAGGAGTCAAGGAAAATGTGTGACAAAGACAAACATATGGAAGGATTTGAAAAGGAAGCAACTCTAGCCGGAATGTATATCCATCCCGAAGTTTCCAAGCTGCTTTTCAAATGGAGAGATTTTATGGCTGTTGCTTGCATAGTCAACGCAGAGTTGTGTAAAGAGGCTTTTGATAGGCGGTCGTGTGAAAGGACACTCCGCTACATCGGGTATGACAATTGGGACGAGTCTGTTCGGCCTAAAAAATCCACCGAACCATACGTTTACGGAAACATATATCACTCGATCGATTTTAACGGTGCTACTTATACAATTAAAGAAACAGGACAGGTCACAGGAAAGGCGTATTTCGAAGTTGTTGGTTAAACCGGGGAGGAAATTCCAGGGTCACTATGGGGTCAGGCTTGACTTATTGACTTTCCAGTAAATAGCAAAAAGGCAAGCCTGCCCCTGTTCCTGTGTGGTTTGAAAAGGCAGACCTGGGTAAATTCCGGGGACATGATATTCAATTGCACGGTAAGTGGCTGATGGTTGAAAGGTTGGTTTATTATCCGTATCAGTTTCAGGGTGGGCAGGTGCTTCTGCCCGCAAGTAACATCCGCGTGGGCAATGGTAATGCTGGTGCCTACCCTGCGGGACTATGGGACTGATACTTCAAGAAATCCGTTTCAATAATGATCGCGACATTGAGCAATCAGGAGAGTATCACCTTCGACTGAATATACCAAACGGTGGCAACTGTCTATTCTGCGAGACCAAAAACCAGCCAGTTGATGCTTGAGCGGTTCTGGCTTGCCTATGCCGGCAAAAGGTTCTCGCTGAATATCCCGAATAAGCTGATTGATGCGTTTGAGCATCGCCTTGTCGGTCATCTGCCAGTAGAGGTAGTCCTCCCATGCGGCGGTTGAGAATTTGATCATCATTCCGTCAAGTCTCTGATCTGGCCGCCACCTGCACGCAGTTCCTCGACTGATTCAAGGAGTCGCTTGGCCCCTTGAGGATTCCGGAGTAGATATGCGGTTTCTTCAAATGCATGAAAATCGTCGAGGGAAAGAATGACAACGGGTTTACCCCGCTGGCTCGTCACCACCACGGGAATGTGGTCTTCGTTAACTGATCGCATGACGTCTGCCAGATGCTGGCGCGTATACGTATAGGTTAAGGCATTCATTGATAGCACCTCCTTGTTAAATATGTACATAACATAGTACATATGGTTGGAAGAATCAAGGAATGCATCCTGGTGGAATCGTGCTGGTTTTCAACTGGCCAGAATTACGATAGAATATCCAACAAAGCGCAACAGCGATGAGTCCGCTGCGCTCTCAACCGTTGGCATCCGTATCAGTATTGACCTTTGTCGTTTTGAACGGTGGTTTAACCCCTGAATAGAGGCAAATGGGGGTTAAGCGTACCAAACCAAGAAAGGAAAACAGATGAAGAAGCTGATTATCCCTGTTTGTATCCTGGCGGTTATCCTTTTTACAACATTGATTAACAGCCACAGCCATGCAGGGGAGCAGATCGCCGGCGGCTGGACTTCGGCAGCGGTAACCAAACCGGAGGTGGTTGCTGCGGCAAACTTTGCGGTCACTGAACAGGCAAAGGTGATCCTGAAAGAGCAGAAAAGAGCAACAAAACTAAGCTTGGTCGCCATCATGAGTGCAGAAGAACAGGTTGTATCCGGCATGAACTATCATCTTACGTTGAAGGTGAAGCTGAACGGCAGGCTGAAGAAAGCAGAGGCAACGGTCTGGTGGCAGGCCTGGAATAAGGACGCGCCATACAAATTGACTGCCTGGAAATGGAAGTAATGCAGATGAAAACCCAGTTTACGTTAAACAGTGTCCCCACTGAGCTTGACTGCTCCCCGGATCGTCGGGTAGTTGACCTGCTGCGGGAAGATCTGGGGCAGACCGGCAGCAAGGAAGGCTGCGGCACCGGTGAATGCGGCGCCTGCACCATTCTGGTGGATGGCCTGCCCAAACTGGCCTGTCTGATGCTGGCTGCCCAGCTGGAAGGTACACAGGTGGAGACGGTTGAGGCGCTGCAGCAGACCGATCAAGGCCGCGCCCTGATGACCGCCTTTGCTGAAGAAGGGGCGGTGCAGTGCGGCTACTGCATCCCCGGTATGGAGATGGCTTCCCTGGCACTGGTGCGGCAGGGCGAACCGTTAAGCCGGGAGCAGATCAAGGAAGGGCTGTCCGGCAACCTCTGCCGCTGCACCGGCTATGTCAAGATTGTGGATGCGGTTGAGAAAGCAGCAAGGGTGAAGGGTGAAGGGTGAAGGGTGAAGGGTGAAGGGTGAAGGGTGAAGGGTGAAATGGAGAGGCCAAAGCGGG
>DAIQQT010000404.1:0-2517 GCA_036786685.1 Trichlorobacter sp. | reverse complement strand
GCTGCCGATGAATGCCAAGATACTGAATCCAAACATGATCGATGACCGGTAAGCAAACGAGCCCAGTAAAAAGACCGTATTAAATGATATCAATCCTGTACTGTACAAGATCCAGAAGGGTGAAATGATCGTCCGGGTGGGAGAACGGGTCAGCAGTGAACAGTCCCACAAGCTGCAGATGATCTACCTGGCCAGCCGTGGCGAGGGAACACTTTATACCGTACTGGGCATCTTTGGCCTGGTGCTGGTACTGTTCTATTTCCCTTACCGCTTTGCCTGCAAGAACATTCGTAAATTCAACCCCAGTAACCGCGATCTGCTGGCCATAGCTATCCTGATTGTGGGCAGCTTCTTTGTCTTTAAGCTGGCCCTGCTGGTTTCAGCCAACATCGGAGCAGCCTTTCCGTCAGTCTCACCCGCTTCCTACGCCTACCTCTTCCCCTTTGCAGCCGGCGCCATGATCGTGCGGATCCTGCTCAACTCGGAAGTTGCCCTGGTCTACTGCGTCATGATGGCGCCGTTGCTTGGTATACTGTTCAACAGCAATATGTTCGTGGTGATTTACGCCCTGCTGGGCAGTGTGGTGGGGGCCCATGGCGTACGGCAGTGTCAGGACCGCAGCGTGATCTATACTGCCGGTCTCAAGCTGGCAGTGGTCAACCTGGCCATGGGTCTCTGTTTTCAGACCATGAACAGCGCCCTCTTCACCCTGCAAACCCTGTATGTGATCTGCTTTACCCTGGTGGGAGCACTACTCTCAGCCATGCTGGTTTCCGCCTTTACCCCGCTGTTTGAGTCACTGTTTCACTTCACCACCAACATCAAACTGCTGGAGCTAGCCAACCTCAACTCACCGCTGTTACGGGATCTGATGATCAAGGCACCCGGCACCTATCACCACAGTGTGGTGGTGGGCAACCTGGTGGAGGCCGCTGCCGAAGCGATCGGTGCCAACCCGTTACTGGCACGGGTGGCGGCCTACTACCACGATATCGGTAAGGCGGCCAAGCCGCTCTACTTTATTGAAAACATGCACGGTGGTGAAAACCGCCATGACAAATTATCACCCCACATGTCCGCCCTGATCCTGATCTCCCACATCAAGGAAGGTGAGGCACTGGCAAAGGAAAAACATCTGGGGCAACCGATCATTGATGTGATCCGGCAACACCACGGCACCGCCCTGATCAAGTTTTTTTATGAGAAGGCAAAACAGCAGGCCGATGCCACCGGGCAGCAGGTTGATCCCCAGGAGTTCCGCTATCCCGGCCCCAAACCGCAGACCCGTGAAGCCGGTCTGGTAATGCTGGCCGATGCGGTGGAGGCAGCCTCCCGCACCCTGGTCAACCCCACCCCGGACCGGATTCAGGGGATGGTACAAAAGTTGATCAACCGGATTTTCTCAGACGGGCAACTGGATGAATGCGAGCTGACCCTTAAAAACCTGCATGAGATCGCCAAAAGCTTTAACCGGATTCTGGGGGCCATCTTCCATCACCGGATCGAGTATCCAGAACCGGTACACAAGGGAAGTAACGGAGGTAAAAAGAGCAATGCACATTCTGGTACAGAACAGCCAGCGAAAACACCCGGCCCCGTTACGCCCCATCAGGGCAGCAGCAACGAGGATCTTAAACGCCTTGGGATGTCCTGACGAAACCGAGCTATCAATCACTATTGTCGGCGACCGCACCATACACCGCTTGAATCGTGAATACCTGGGCAAGGACCGCCCCACCAATGTCATCTCATTTTCCCTGCAGGAAGGGGAATTCGGCGACCTGGCTCAGCATGCCCTGGGGGATGTAGTCATCTCGGCAGACACCGCTGCACGGGAGGGGGAGTCAGGTGGCTGGAGCGGGTATGAACGGTTAGTTTTTCTACTTTTGCACGGCATCCTGCACCTGACCGGCTACGACCATGAGCGGAGCGGCGAAGCAGAGGCAGCCAGGATGGAACGCAAAGAGCAGGAAATCTGGAAACTGTTGCAAAAAGAAGGGCTGACAGCCTTTCCCTGATCATCTATCAGACGGAGGAAAAACGAGCGTGGACGAAGGAAGTAGTCGCAGGCCGGCAGGTTTGCTTGACAGGGTCACCCGACTGGTAACCGGACGCAGAAAGGTTACTGAAGAGGAGATTCATGAGCTGATTGAAGCCGGCGAAGAGGAAGGGATTGTAGACGAGCAGGAACGTGAGATGATCAGCGCCATTCTGGAGCTGGACAACACCGTGGTGCGCGAAATCATGGTGCCCCGCACCTCCATGGCTGCCATCAGTGTCGAGGCATCGGTACGGGAAACCATCGATGCCATCATTACCTGCGGCCACTCCCGTATCCCGGTCTATGACGGCACACTGGATAACATCATCGGCCTGCTGTATGCCAAGGACCTGCTAAAAAGCTGGGGCATGGAAGACGCCGGAATCCATCTGCGTGATCTGATCCGACAGCCGTTTTTCACCCCTGAAACCAAGACCCTTGAACTGCTGCTGCAGGAGTTCAAGAAGAAGAAGGTT